>JAYVJS010000209.1:0-22552 GCA_043769075.1 Gemmatimonadota bacterium
CTCGAAAAGCGTCGTCTAGTGCTAGAGAACCGTTACCTCCAGCACAGCTACCAAGAACGCTTAGAGGCTCAGCTGCACGAACTCGATCTCCGGAACCGGGAGCAGTTTCTCGGCCAGAGTCAAATGGCCGTGCGGAGGCTCGAAAAGAAGGATGAGTATACCCGGGGCCACTCGCAGCGGGTCAGCCGGTACGCCACCAAGACCGCCGTCATGCTCGGGTTTACCGGTCACGTGCTCGACCAGATTCGTTTGGGCGGCGACCTCCACGATATCGGGAAGATCGGAACTCGTGACGCGGTGCTCAACAAGCCGGGGCCTCTCACCGCCGACGAGTTTGAAGAGATTAAGAAGCACGTCACCGAAGGGGTCGAGATCCTCGATCCGCTTCGCAAGGACAATCCGGTCGTACTCGAGATCGTTCGCCACCACCATGAACGTATGGACGGGACTGGCTTTCCCGATGGGCTCCGCGGTCAGGCCATCCCGATGGTCGCCAGGGTGGTGTCGGTGGTCGATGCCTTTGACGCCATGACGACGAACCGGGCCTACCGGCCGTCGCGCCAGCCCCAGGAGGCGATGTTGGAACTACAGCGCTGCGCCGGCCTCCAATTCGATCCTGACGTCGTCGCTGCCTTTCAACGCGCCTTCTCCGATCACAGTAAACTTCCAATTGCGCTGACATGACTTCCTCGACATTGATGGTTTCCGTCTCCGGTATGCGGGGGATCGTTGGCACCGACCTCACCCCCGAGTTGATAACTCGACACGCCGCGGCACTGGGGGCCTGGGCCAAGGGCAACGGCCGGCCCGTGGTGGTGTTGGGCCGGGACGCCCGGACCAGCGGCGAGATGTTCACCCACGCCGCAGTAGCCGGTCTGATGTCGGTCGGGGTTGATGTCATTGATCTGGGTATCGTGCCGACCCCGACGGTTCAGATGGCGGTCGAGCACCACCATGCCGGGGCCGGCCTCATCATAACCGCCAGCCACAACCCGATTGCCTGGAACGCACTCAAGTTCGTCGGTCCGGATGGGATCTTTCTCGACGCGGTGGCGGGTGGCGCCGTTCGGACGATGGCGGAACAAAGTGTGCCACGGGGCGGATGGGACGGTCTTGGCCGACTCCGGTTCGACCCGGAGGCCACTGCGCGCCACCTAAACCAGATTTTTGCGCTACCCTGGATCGACCTCGAGCGGATCCGAGCCCGCCACTTCCATGTGGCCTTGGACTGCGTTCGGGGTGCCGGTGGGGCGGTCATTCCAGGTTTGCTCGAACGGTTGGGGTGCCGGGTATCTGCGATCAACCTCGAGACGGACGGGCGGTTTCCGAGGGAACCGGAGCCGATCCCCGAGAACCTCGGTGAGCTAGGCCGCCTGGTTCGGGAATCTGGGGCCGACATCGGCCTGGCGGTTGACCCGGATGTCGACCGGCTCGCGGTGGTTGACGAGTTGGGGCGCCCAATCGGCGAGGACTATACCTTGGCCTGGGCCGTCCGAAGCGTACTCGGCAAGCGACAGGCGACGGCTGGGGGGGCGGGCCGCGAGCCAGTGGTCGTGGCGAATCTGTCGACCTCGTTGGTTGTTGAGGACGCCGCTCGGGACGGAGGCGCCCGATTCGTTCGGGCGCCCGTTGGGGAGGCCAATGTCGCGGCTGCGATCAAGGGGGAAGGCGCCTTGATCGGTGGCGAAGGGAACGGGGGGGTGATTTTGCCGGAACTCCATGTTGGCCGGGATGCCCCGCTCGGTGTGGCGCTGATCTTGCAACATTTGGCAGTTACGGGGCAGCGCCCTAGCCAAATCGTTGCGAACGCGCCTCGTTACCAGATCGTGAAGGCTAAGTCACCGCGTGGAGCCAACTTAGAGGCCTTGTACGCGGCGCTGCGGAATCGGTTCAAAGACGCGGCGGTGGACACGAGGGACGGACTCAGGCTATCCTGGGCCGACCGTTGGGTTCATGTCCGTCCCTCCGGGACGGAGCCGATCATCCGGTACATCGCGGAAGCGCCAACCGAGGCGCTGGCGAAGGACCTCATCGCAACGTGTCAGGACTCGGGATAACCCAATGTGTGGAATCGTCGGATATGTCGGTCCTCGGCAGGCAACCAGCATTTTGCTGGATGGGCTCAAACGGATGGAGTACCGGGGGTATGACTCCTCCGGCATCGCGATCCTGAACGGGAACGGCGTCAAGGTACGCAAGGCGGCCGGCAAGCTCGGCGTCCTGGTGGACGCCCTGAAGGGCGACACTTTGGACGGCACGGTCGGCGTCGGGCACACTCGCTGGGCGACCCACGGCGCGCCCACCACGCCCAACGCCCACCCGCACCTCGACCAATCCGGGCGGATCGCGGTAATCCACAACGGCATTATTGAGAACGCCGGGAGCATTCGGACGGCTCTGGAGCGTCGGGGGCATACGTTCCAGTCAGAAACCGACACCGAAGTGCTGGCCCATCTGATTGGTGAGTATTACGAGGGTGACCTTGAAGAGGCGGTGGCCTCAGCTCTCTGGGACGTCCACGGCGCGTATGGTATTGCCGTTATCTGTTCCGAGGAGCCAGGAACTCTGATTGCCGCTCGCCACGGCTCCCCGCTCTTGGTCGGGGTCGGGGACGGCGAGTACTTCGTGGCGTCGGACGCCTCGGCGATCCTGGAACACACCCGGTCGGTGGTCTACCTCGATGACGGCGAGATGGTCGTCCTCCACCGGGACGGCTATCGGGTCCGGAACCTGACCCAAACTCATGTCGAAAAGCCGGTCAACCAGATCGAATGGGACTTGGCCACGATCGAACGGGGCGGGTACGCCCACTTCATGCTCAAGGAAATCTTCGAGCAGCCGGAAAGCCTCACCAACACCCTTCGGGGTCACTTGCTGGAGGAAGAGGGCACGGCGCGGCTCCGTGGGCTCAATTTGTCCGACGAGGAGCTGAAGCGGTTTGACCGGGTCATCATCACCGCGTGCGGGACCTCTTGGCATGCCGGGCTGATCGGTGAGTACATCATCGAGGAGCTAGCCCGGATTCCGGTTGAAGTCGAATACGCCTCGGAGTTCCGCTATCGGAATCCGGTGCTCGACGACCGGAGCCTGGTCATTGCGATTTCGCAGTCCGGGGAAACGGCCGACACGTTGGCGGCAATCCGGGAAGGGAAACGTCGCGGCGGTCGGACGATCGGCCTCGTCAACGTGGTGGGATCGACGATTGCTCGAGAGGTAGACGGCGGTTTGTATCTGCGGGCAGGTCCGGAAATAGGCGTGGCGAGCACCAAGGCCTTCAATAGCCAGGTAGGCGCCCTCGCCATGGTCGCGCTCCGGCTAGCCCGGCTCAAGAACATGAGCGTCCTTCAGGGGCGGGAGTTCATTCATGCCCTGAACCGGCTGCCGGAGCAGATCCGTCAGATCCTGGCTCGGTCGGGCGATATCGAACGTTTGGCCCAGAAGTACTACAAGGCCACGAATTGCCTCTACCTCGGCCGGGGAGTGAATTTCCCGGTGGCGCTCGAGGGCGCTCTCAAGCTCAAGGAAATTTCATACATTCATGCCGAAGGCTATCCCGCCGCGGAAATGAAGCATGGTCCGATCGCGTTGATTGACGAGAACATGCCGGTGGTATTCGTGGCGCCGACCGATGGCGTCTACTCGAAGATCGTCTCCAACATCGAGGAAGTGAAAGCCAGGAAGGGCCGGGTCATTGCCTTGGTCACGGAAGGCGACACTGAGATTGCCCGGTTGGCGGAGGAAACCTTCATCCTGCCGAAAACCCACGATCTCTTGACCCCGATCTTGGCCAGCGTTCCGCTCCAGCTGTTGAGCTATTACATCGCCGTTCTCCGCGGGTGCAACGTGGACCAGCCGCGCAACTTGGCAAAGAGCGTGACGGTCGAGTAAGTCGCTCGGTGCTCGGTCTGTGGGCTGGGTCACAGCGAGTTCTGCGTGAATCGGTTAAAATGGGGGCCCGGCTCAGTGAGCCGGGCTTCTCTGTTTGCGGCGAGTTTGATGAGCCTACCTCTCGAAACGCGGGTCCGCGGCTAGCTATTTCCGGCCACGGCTGGTCGGTGGTCGTTGGTTCGCTGCTCCTGATCTTCACACGAAAACGTTCCCGATCGTCTGAGACTGCTTATGACGGCAGACAATACTGTGTTTTCCCCGCCGACCCCGCGTCGGTGGCTAGCCACCATTCGGGAGGCGGTCGGCGGCGCCGAAGGCCGGGACTTTACCCAAGGGCCGATCGGAACCGCCTTGCTGATGCTTGCGATCCCGATGGTGCTCGAGGTGGCGCTCGAATCGGTGTTTGCGGTCGTCAACGTCTTCTGGGTCAACCGAATCGGCCCGGAGGCGGTGGCGGTGGTCGGCCTCACCGAGGCCATGCTGAGCATCATCTATGCCCTCGGCATGGGCTTGGGGATCGGGGCCACGGCGGTGGTGGCCCGCCGGATCGGCGAGAAGGCCCCCCGAGAGGCGGCCGCGGCGGCCGTGCAGGCAATCCTCCTCGGGGTCCTGCTGGCGGTGCCGATCGCGATTGTCGGTGGGTACTTCGCCCCCGATTTGTTGCGGCTGATGGGAGCCGACCCGTCAGTCGTGGCGGGTGGAGCGTCGTTTACCCGGATCATGTTCGTTGGGAACGGCGCCATTTTGTTGCTGTTCTTGATCAACGCCATTTTTCGGGGCGCCGGCGATGCCGCCGTCGCGATGCGGTGTTTGTGGATCGCCAACCTCGCGAATCTGATCCTCGATCCCTTGCTGATCTTCGGCATCGGCCCGTTTCCGCAAATGGGCATCGCGGGCGCGGCTGTCGCGACCACAGTCGGCCGGGGTATCGGGGTGTTGTATCAAGTCTATCGATTGGCCGGGACCGATCGCCGGTTCGTCATCGAGCGCCAACACCTCCGGATCGACTTGCCGCTGATGGGGCGATTGGTCCGGCTGTCGGCCACCGGGATCGTCCAGATTCTGATCGGGACAACGAGCTGGATTTGGCTGGTCCGGATCATCGCGGGGTTTGGAGCGACCGCCGTGGCCGGATACACGATCGCGATGCGCGTCGTCATGTTTGCGCTATTGCCATCGTGGGGACTCAGCAACGCGGCTGCGACAATGGTCGGGCAGTCCTTGGGGGCGAAGAAGCCCGACCGAGCCGAACAATCGGTCTGGTGGGCCGGACGGTTCAACCTCTACTTCCTCGGTATCGTCGGTGCCTTGTTCGTGGCGTTGGCGCCGTCGATTGTCGGGGTCTTCACCCGGGACCTCGAAGTTGCCCGCCTGGCGGTGATGGCCCTCCGAGTCATCAGTTTGGGTTTTCCATTTTACGCCTACGGGATGGTGCTCTCCAGCGCGTTCAACGGGGCCGGAGACACCCGGACGCCGACCTTGATCAATGTGGTCTGTTTCTGGCTGTTTGAAATTCCGCTGGCCTATGTTCTGGCCCGGCCGGTCGGGCTGGGGCCCCTTGGTGCCTTCATCGCGATTGCCCTGGCGTTCTCCGGATTGGCGTTGGTGAGCGGGGTGCTGTTTCGGCGGGGGCGGTGGAAGAGCAAAGCGGTCTAGGGTTGCCGGCCCCGGTCGTAGAGGCCACTTTTCTCACCTTATCTCCGACGAGGCGTCGAATGGGTTTGCTCCGACTACTGACGATCACGGCCGCTGCCTGGGCGGTTGGGTGTTCGGGGGAGGCGTCTTCCGAAAATGGAGGGAACGTCGTTACCCCCGAGCCCCGGGTCGCCATCGCTCCGGATGGGGTCGAAATCCGAGTGGGCGATAGCGTCCGGATGCGGGCTTGGGCCTTGCCCCCTCGGGAGGTTGCCACCTGGCTCTGGTCGGTGACGCCGGCCGATCGAGCGACCATCGACATCGGCGGCTATCTCGTGGCTGGGGGCCGCGGTGATATCGAGGTTCAGGCATGCGCCAACATCCCCAATCGAATCTGCGGCAGCGCACCGATCACCATTCGGTGAGAGGGGTACTCCCGGCCAGTTATCAAACTGACCCGAGGCTTTGTGATCGGGTCTTCTCCCTCCTTGAGCCCACGTTCCCTGGCGTCGGGCGGTCCCGCCACAACGCAGAAGCCTTCGGCGCCCGATGGGAGGACGTGTCGACGCCGTTCGTGGTCGAACACCAGGGCCGGGTTGTTTGTCATGTCGGGCTGATGCCGATGCCGCTCTGGGCTCTGGGATCCCCGCTTCGGTGCGGCGGGGTCCATGGGGTTGCCACGGAACCGGGTTTCCGCCGGCGAGGCCTCTTCCGCGCTGCGATGGAATCACTGCTGGACGTGGCTGGGAGTCGATTCGAGACCCTGATTCTTACCACCTTGCACCGAGAGTACTTCGAGCCGTTTGGATTTCGCGTCGTGCCTGAGTCGGTCTTCCGGTATCGGACTTCGGTCGTCCCACCGGCCACGGAGAGTCGGATACTCGACTTCCGCCGGCCCTCCGACCTGAGTCTGATGCACCGTCTCCTCGAGGAACGGACTCCAACGTCCGACGTCATGGGGGTCGGGGTCGAGAAGGCGGGCTGGGCGTTTTACGAGTACGAAAGCCTGATTCGCTATCTCCCAGATCGTGATGTGGCCGTGATCGCGCGCCAGGACGGCGATACTCTCCGCCTCTACGATGTGATCGGCCGCTCGATTCCCCCAATTGCGGCGGTCGTGGCGGCGTTTTCCGACCCGATTCGCGAGGTGGTCGCCTACCTGTCGCCGGACCGACTCGGGGGCGGGTTTGTCCCAGAGCCGCACGATCTGACGGGTGGGCCTGATGCCTTGGAGCCTGGAACCGCCGACTTCGTCTTGATGGTTCGGGGGCCGTTTCCAGCGGAAGGTCGTCCGCTGATGTTGCCTCGGCCGGCTCGCTGCTGAGTGATCGTCCGAGTCGTCACCGCGGAACTGGGAGGCCGCTCGGCACCCGGTCGGGGACGTCCGTCGTGAGGTTGCGGGCCGCTGGATCGGTCAAGGCTTTGAGAAACGCGACCAGATCCGCGATTTCGCCGGCGTTGAGTCGAATCGGTTGTTGGAGGCGAGGGTCCAGCTTCTCGAGGACCGCATCGATCGTCGCCGCATCGCCGCGATAGAGGGGGCGGATCTCGGGCGCCAGCACCGATGGGTCATACTCGCTGAGTGCCACAGCCACGTTGTTGTAGTGTTTGACCACGGCCTCAAGCGTCGGGTAGGCCCCGCTGTGAAAGTATGGGGCGGTGAGTTCGACGTTCCGGAGCGGCGCGACCCGGAAGGCGAACCGATAGAAGTCGTTTTGGTCGAACTCGCCTCGTCCGAAATCGAGTGGCGGTCCGCGGCGCCCGCCGGGCCCAATCTGCGGGGCTCCGACGTTCGCGAAGCCTTGGGTCCCCAGGAAGGGCCCGTTGTGACATTGCGAGCAGCGGGCCTTTCCGAAGAACAGCAACCCACCCCGTTTCTGGTTCGGGGTGAGGGCAAAATCATCGCGATCGAGGTACCGGTCGAAGGGAGACCGAGTCGCCGTAAAGGCTTGTCGCTGAAACACCGCGAGCGCCCGGGCAGCATGTTCAAACCGGGGACGGGCCACGCCGGGAAAAGCGGCGTTGAACTTGGAGACGTACTCGGACACCGCCAGGACTCGGGCCATGACGGCGTCCCAAATCTCGGGACTCTGTCGATCGGTGAACCGGGCGAGTTCGTTCACCTGACCCAGGATGTCGCGGTCGCCGGCCTCGCCCCGCATTTCGCGACGATTGAGGACCGGCAGCATTGCCTGCGCCGTCAGGGCGTCCGGCAGGTCCGCCGGGAGCGTCACCGAATCAACCGTGAAAGTCCCCTCTCGTCCTGACAGCCGGGCGTCCCAGAACAGGCTGAACAGGCCCAACCCGGCGTTGAGGAGGGATGGGGCGCCTCGAGGCGTGACGGTCCGACCGGCGCCTAACGTTCGGCTCGGGCCGGTACCGGTGCCGCCGGTTCCAATCGCGTGGGAACGGCCGTCGCCGAGTGCCGCTGCCGCCTGGTGGCACGTCGCGCAGGCAACGTCGCGATTCCCGCTCAAGATCTTGTCGAAGAACAAGGCCCGGCCGAGTTCAACCTGGGCGGCATTTTGCGGCGGCATCGGTCCGATCGGTACCACACCCCACGGGCCGATGCTGGCCCGAAGTTCGGCGTCGATCGACTGGGGGACCGGCGGGTTGGGCGGCGTGACCTCGCCGTTGCAGCCGGCCAGCGCGGCCGCGGCAATGAGAGTCCAGGTCCGAGGTGTCATCAGGTTCACCGTAGTGGAAAGGAAATCGAGACTTGGTGGGTCATGACCCGAACGTTCCCGATCGAAAACGGACCATTCGGGGCGACCAAGGTGTTGGGGCTTTCCGTTGGAGTGAAGATCCGATCCCCAAACACTCCCGGACGGCTGGTCCCGTGGATCGCGCTCCCCCGATACCGGACCTCCCAGCTGGACATTCGAAGGCTGAGTCCCCACGTCGGGGTCCACTCAACCCAGCTCTGGTCGAGGGTCCGGGACTGGGCTTGGACATGGTCGCGTTGGGCGAGCGAATAGTTGATGCTATGGACCGCCAACCCCAGCTGGAACCCGACGACTTTGTCCGACCGATCTAGGGGAAGATCTTGGGCCACACCCATTCGGACGACGGCATTCGAGAACCGGAAGCGGTTCTCGATGGTCTTGCCGCCCACGGGGATCGTTCGGCCCGAGGTCGTGGTCGTGGCTTCCACGGCATCGGCCCAGGTGTGGCTCCAGATCGGTTCGTAGATGAGGTCGAGGCCGAAGGTCGACCGGTCGGCCGTTTTGGAGACGCCGACGCCGAGATTCAGGGCTTCCGAATTCCCGGGATCACGGGGGATGCTCTGGACTTGTTGGATCTGATAGTTGGGAAGCTTGGGATGAGACATCAGGTTGGTGGTGGCGAGCCATCCCAGCCTCCACCCTGGAGCCCGAAGCGGATGACGGTACTCCAGCTGAAGGCCCCAGTTGTTGGTCTGATCGAGGTTCTGTTCGGTGCGGACCCGTTGGCCGAATTGCTGGTTCGCCGGGTCCCAAAACTGATCGAGATACGTCACGTCGTGGGTGGTCGCGAACCGGTTATGAAGGAGGAGGGCACTGAACGAGCGAGCCCCGGCCCACGCTTTCATGGCCCCGATCCGAAGGTCAAGCGAATGACCGGACTGTTGAATGCCGGCGCTGCCGGCGTACAGCAAGTCGACTCCATCGACACCGCGCAGGCCGGCCCAAGAGGCACTCCCCCCGATTGCGAGCCCACTGTTCAGGGCACGACCGAAAACAACATGGGCGTAGCTGTTGCCGATCGAACGAGGCGTCGGGGTGACCTGGTCCGATTGAGCTTGGAGGCAGGTCCGGCAATCGAGGGCGGGAATTGGGAAACCGGAGGCTCGGTTCAAGTCGAGCTGCTGGAGCGCGAGCGCCACCCCCCCAAACCAGGGGCCCGATCGGACCAACCCACCGAGGGGCAGGTGGCGGCCGGCTCCTGATTGGTTGGAGACGCTGTATAATCCGGGAGAGCTGAAGAACCGGCCGTTGTGGATCCGGACCCCCTTGGCGGGGTTGCTGAACGGGTCATCGAGTGAGTCGTCAACGGCGATTGAGACGCCTCCCATCCCGCCCCGGAGCGACGGTAGGAGGTCGAATTGATGGGCTTGAGAGATCGGGACGGTTCGAATCGTGATGACCTGGGCCGTGGCTGGGAGGGTCTGGATACTGAAGGCCACCGCCGTCAGGGCTGCCGCTATCCGCATTCGGAACCTCAACTCGGGGGGATTCGCCATGAATACCTCGGCACCGACCCGGCCGTCACCCACCGGCCGCCACGACATGATACCGGGTGATTCGCTCGGGGCCGGTGACGCCGGTCACCAAGCCGGGGTATTGAAGTCGTGACCGGTGAAAATGACGCGCTGCTGCTCCGCCGGGTCCTCGCGGGCGAGCCTGAGGTGTATGCGCAATTGGTCGACCGGTACCGAGATCGTCTGGGCCGGTACGCCCTCCGGATGCTGGGCGAACGAGCGGATGCAGAGGACGCTCTGCAGGAAACGTTCGTGCGGGCGTACCGGTCGCTGGCCCGGTGTGATCCGGAGCGGTTCGGGGCCTGGGTGTTCGGCATCTTGGTCAATCGGTGCCGGACCCATGCGGCGCGGCGGGCTCGGACCCAGGCGCGAATTGTCGTCAACGACGCCGCGATGGCCGGCGCCTCGGTGGCCCACTCAGAGGATCGGGATGCCATTCGCGACGCCATCAGTTGGGCGCTCGATCAGTTGCCCGCCGATCAACGGGAGGCGTTTCTGCTCAAGCACGTCGAGGACCTGAGCTACGATGAGATGGAAGTCATGACGGGGGCCCGTCCGTCCGCTTTGCGGATGCGGGTGCTCCGAGCTCGAGAAGGGCTGCGAAAATTACTGGCGGAGGCGGTTCGTGACTGATCAGGAAGAGGCACTGACCCGGATGATCGCGGTCCTCAAAGAGCCGGTGAGCATCGGGTCTGACTTGACGGCCCGAGTCATGGCCGAGGTACGGCAAGGCCCGGGGCCGGCGATGGATGAGGTCGCCGGCCCGCGGGTCGACTGGTGGCGCCGGCGGTGGACCCTTCGGGTCAGCCCGTTAGGCGCACTCGCGACTGCTGCGGGTCTCGCGGCCATTGCGCTCGGGAGTCAACGAGCGGGCCGGCGGGCGGGGATCGAGTCGGTGGAGCGGAGCGCGACGGTGGCCCAGGCTCCAGGTCGAACCCAATTCGTCCTGGTCGCGAAGGACGCCAAAAATGTCTCCCTGGTGGGTGATTTCAACGATTGGAGCCTATCCGCAACACCGCTGACCCGGTCGGACGGCAACGGGGTCTGGTGGGTGACGGTGCCGCTGGTGCCCGGCCGCTACCGGTTTGCCTACGTCGTCGATGGGACCTTGTGGCGCCCGGATCCCGAGTCGCCCGCGGCGGACGATGAGTTCGGTCGTCCGAACTCGGTATTAACCATTGGAGGATCATGAGGGACACGACTCCCCGGGTTGGATTCGTCGGCGCCGGTGTCTGCGTTGCGCTGCTCTTGATCATGGCGGCCTTGTTGTTGATGGGCGCCTTGCCGAGCACCGCGGAGGGGCAGGAGCCGCGACTGACGACCCGCCTTCCGGCCGCCGCTCGGCTTCAGGTCGATTCGATTCTGGACGCCGCTCGCGCGGCCGGGTTGCCGGTCGAGCCGCTGGTTGACCGGGCCCTCGAGGGAGCCGCCAAGGGCGCTCCTCCCGGGTTGATCGTGACCGCCGTCGCCCGGCTTCGCCAGGAGTTGGCCTCGGCGCGGGCGGCGTTTGGATCGAGCGCGTCGCCGAGCGAGATCACCGCTGGTGCGAGCGCGTTGCGCGCGGGGGCCACCGCGAAAGACCTGGCCCAGTTGCGACGGCTTCGGGCCGGCCAACCGCTGACCGTCGCGGCGTCGGTGTTAGCGGACCTGGTATCCGCCGGCGTGCCGGCGGACACCGCAATCGGCGCGGTGTTCGCGCTCGCGAACGGGGCGGACGACGCGGACTATTTGGCGTTCCGCCGTACGGTGCAGGCGGATATCGCACTCGGTGCCTCGCCGGCGGCGGCCCTGGGGGCTCGCCTGGAGTCGCTTGGGTCGATGGCTGACTCCCCGGCAGTCACCGGCCAAACTGGCGTGCGAAGCAAGCGGAAGCCGTAGGGGACCCTCGGATGCGCGGCGTCGGTTGGATCGGGTTGGCCGTCATCGGGATTGGGTGCGCCAGCAGTCCGATCGTTCAGGTGGATCGGGATCCGTCCTTCAAGCTCACGGTTCGGGTGGTCCAATCGAAGCTCGGAAATCCTAACATGACGATCAGCGCGGATATCCAGAACTTCGGGCCGGGCGAACTGGCTGTTCGAGTACGTTGTACCGCCATCGCGGTCGATCACCACCAGAACGGCGATTGGACGCGATACGAAGACCTTCGCCTCTGCGCCCCGCCGGATCGGATGTTCCTTCCCGAGGGATCAACCGTGACCACCGTCGATCAACGTGAGCTGCCGGCCGGTACCTACCGGGCGGTGGTCGAAGCGATCAACGGCAAGGCCGCATACTCCACGCCCTTCGTGGTGGCCGCGATCAAGTAACGCCGCTCTCCGCCCGGGCGGTTTCGGGTTTATCATCAGGGCATGAACGCTCTGTCGGTGACCCGCCGGTTGGCAGCCACGGAATGACGGGTCTCGCCAAACGGGTTGGCTCGGCGGTTTGCTTCCTACTTTTCGTGAATGGCCCCGTCGCGGCCGCTCAGGCCGTCGGCAATGTATCGCTCGGGGCCTCGATCATCGAATATGATGGCTTTGTCCGATCTGGGGCCGCGGTATTGGCGCCCTCGGTCCAGTTCACGACGCCCCGGCTTTCGATGTCAGGGCAGGGCAGTTGGACGGTATTCGAGAGCGGCAACGGGGTCGGCCAGGCCACGGCCGGCTTGGCGTGGTTGGCGGGCACCGCCAAATGGTGGCGGGTCGAGGTCTCGGGGTCGGCCGGTGCGGCCAAGTATGCGAGGGAGCCGGCCTCCGGGCACCTGGTGGGCGGGGCCCGATTTCACCTGGTCGGCGCCCAAACCGGCGGGTGGATCGGCGTCACGACGGGGGCCGTGTTCGAGGGCCGATCGACGGTGGCTCCGGTGGAGGTGACGGCGGCGGGCTGGCACGTTAGGCACGGCCTGACGCTTGTGGGCGCGGCCACGATGACCCGATTCGACGCCGAACGCTTTGTCGACCTCACCGCCACCGCCCGATGGGCCGGTCCTCGGCTCGAGGTCGAGGCGCGGGTCGGGATCCGTCCGTGGGCCCGGGTCGGCATTGAACAGGGCATAGGCTACGGTGAACTGACCGCGTTCGTGCCGGTCAGCTCACGGCTGGCCCTCACGGCCGGTGGAGGCAGCCGCCTCGCCGACCCGATTCGGCGAACTCTCGGGGCGAAGTATTTCTCCGCCGGGGTCCGCCTTCGGGCGTTCGGGCCAGCGGAGCCGGTCCGACCCCAGGGCGTGGCGGCCTTGCTGGGTCGCCTGGCTCCGGCCGATCCGGCCGCCGGGCGTCTTGAGATCGCGGGGAGCGGGGCGGAGCGAATTGTGCGCGTCCATGCCCCGGGTGTGGCGTCGGTCGATTTGATGGCGGATTTCACCGACTGGGGGGTCGTTGCGCTCGTCAAGACGGCTCCCGGCGTTTGGGAGATCCGCCTTCCGATTGGTCCGGGCGTCTACCGGCTGAATCTCAGATTTGATGGGGGCCCCTGGATTGTTCCGACCGGGACCCAAGCCGAATCGAGCGAATTCGGCCGGGTTGGCCGGCTCATCGTGGGAGGGCCACCGGGTTGACCATGAGGACCTTCCCAAGGACCCGGCGGCTCGCCATCCGGGCATAGGCGTCGGGTAAACGTTCCATGGGCAGAATCGAATCGAGCGCCGGCTTGATCTTGCCTTCGGTGTACCACTGACCGAGCTGGACCACCGCCGCCCGGTGACGTTCGGGCTCCCGCCGGACGAAGTCGCCCCAGAACACGCCGACCGCGGCGGCGCCTTTGAGCAAGGCCAAGTTGAGCGGCAACGTTGGGATGGTTCCCTGGGCAAAACCCACGACTAAATACCGGCCTCGCCACCCCAGGGAACGGAACGCGGGCTCAGCGAGGTCGCCGCCGACCGGATCAAAGACCACGTCGACCCCCCGGCCGTCCGTCACGGCCTTGACCCGATCGCGGAGGTTGTCGCGGCCGTAGCAGATCGTCGCATCTGCGCCTAACGAAGTACAGAACACCGCCTTCGCCTCGGTCGAGACTCCGGCAATGACCCGGGCCCCCGCGGCCTTAGCCACCTGAATCGCGGCGGTGCCGACGCCGCCGGCCGCCCCGAGGATCAGGACGGTTTCGCCGGGACGGAGGACGGCTCGGTCGATCAAGGCGTGATGGGCGGTTCCGTAGGTCAGGATGAAAGCGGCGGCGTCCTGGAAGGAAAGGTCGGTTGGTTTTGGCGTCAGGTCGGCCACTTTGGCGATCGCGTGGGTCGCAAAGCCGCCGACACTGCCGACAGCGATCACCGGGTCACCGGGGCGAACCCCAGTGACACCGGGGCCGACCGCCCCGACCCGGCCGGCGAATTCGGAACCCGGGATGAACGGCAACGGCGGCTTGACCTGATACTTGCCTTCGATGATGAGCAGATCGGGAAAATTGAGGCTGGCGGCGTGCACGGCGACCAGGACTTCGCCGGCCCCGGGCTCCGGGGTCGGTAACTCCCGCCAACGGAGGCCCTCGACCCCAATCAGTGACTCGCAACTCCATCCGTGCATCTTCGGTTCTCCCTTTGGGCAGGTAAACTGCGATTCTTCCGCCGGGTATGCTAGGGGCCCATATTCGAGTGCGGTACGAACCACGATGGGGAGCGAACGACGGATGAGAGTGCTGCTGCAGCGGGTCTTGAGTGCGTCCGTCACCATCGACGGGAACCAAGTTGGGTCCATTGGCCGTGGCTTCTGCCTTTTGGTCGGGTTTACCCATACCGACACCGTGGCCGAGGTAGTCTGGATGGCCGATAAGGTCGTCGGCCTCCGCTTGTTTCCCGACCACGAGGGCAAGATGAACTTGGGCTTGACGGAAGTCGGAGGTGGACTGCTGGTGGTCTCGCAGTTCACGTTGTACGGCGACGTGGCCAAGGGGCGCCGGCCGTCGTTCATCGACGCATCGAGGCCTGAACACGCGATCCCGCTTTACGAACAGTTCTGTGGCGAGCTCCGATCCCGCGGTGTGGAGGTGGCCACCGGCCACTTTGGGGCCGAGATGCTGGTGGACATTCGCAATGAAGGTCCGGTCACGTTGATGCTGGAACGGAACCATGGCTGAATCGCCTCTGGTCTTGGCCTCGAAGTCTCCCCGCCGGAAGCAACTGCTCGAAATGCTCGGGATCCCGGTCCTCGTGTCGGTGAGCGACGTCCAGGAGGTGCCGCTGCCCGGGGAGGAACCAACGGCCTACTCCCGCCGGCTGGCCCGGGACAAAGCCCGGGCGGTCCCCGGCGAATTCGTGTTGGGGGCCGATACGATTGTCGTCATCGATGGAGTGATCCTCGAGAAGCCGACCGATGCCGAGGACGCGGTTCGGATGCTGGACCGGCTCCAAGGGAAGCGGCATGAGGTGATCACCGCGGTGTGCCTGATTGCCCACGGCCGCGAGTACGAAGCCGCCGACGTCACCGCCGTTTATTTTCGGCCGGCGCCGCCTGACTGGCTCGCGGCCTACGTCGCGACGGGCGAGCCCATGGACAAGGCCGGCGCCTACGGCATTCAGGGGTTCGGCGCCGCGCTCGTCGACCGGATCGAGGGGGACTTTTTCGGGGTGATGGGGCTGCCGGTGCGGAAGGTCCTCGACCTGTTGGCCCAAGCCGGCCGGCCGTATCGGTTCACAGGCTAAAAACGACGACCCGGTTCTGTTTGTGTTTGAGCTCGATGTCGGGCAGTCGGGTCAGGGCGGGGCGGGTGGTCAGCTGCTGAACGAACGGCTCGGCCAGGCGAATCTCTCCTGGGGCGGCGTCGTCGCACAGTCGCGAGGCGATGTTCACCGGATCGCCGATGACGCTGTACTCCATCCGTCGTTCGCTGCCCAAGTACCCGGCAAATACCTCCCCGTAGTTGATCCCGATCCCGATCGATAGCGGTGTCCGTCCGGCGGCTTTCCACCGGCTATTGAGGTGATCCATCCGCCGTTGCATGGCGACGGCCGCGCTGAGGGCCCGATCGGCATCGCCGGCATTGGCGAGTGGGGCACCCCAGACCGCCATCATCGCGTCACCGATGAACTTGTCGAGGGTACCCCCATGGTCGAAGACGATATCGACCATCTCGCTGAAATAGTCCGTGAGCAACGAGCCTAATGCTTCGGGCGCCATCGCTTCGGCGATGGCGGTAAACCCGCGAATGTCGCTGAATAGGATGGTGACCGGCCGTCGTTCGCCGGTCAGGCCGATCACGCCCTTTTCCTTGGCGATGCGGCCCGCCACCCCGGGTGCGAAGAATCGCTCGAAATTGGCCCGGACCTGGGCCTCGCGTCGCATCGTGTCCGCATACGCGAGTTTGCTCAGGCTGACGGCCGCCAGCCCTCCAAAGGCATAGAGCATCGTGGCTTCGTCGTCGCGGAACGGTCGGGTGGCCGTGAGCGTATCGACGTAGAGCACCCCAAGGACTTGGTCCTTCGACGCCATGAGGGGGGTGCAGATCGCCGCTCGGACGCTTTGAAGCATGACCGATCCACTCCGGAACCGCTCGTCGTCCACGGCGCTTTCGGTGAGGATCGGGGCGCGGTCAGCGACCGCGCGGGTCGCGATCGATCGGGGGACTTGGGTCCCGCTCCCGTGGTCGAGCCGGGTTTTGGACGCCGCCGGAATCAGCTCGCCCGTCGTGTCATCGATCAACAGGAGCGACACCCGGTCGACGGGCAGGAGGTCGAACGTGAGCTCGACGATTGCAGTGGTCAGACGCTCCGGGTCGAATTCGCCGGACAGGCGCTTCGCGAGATCAAGAATCCGGGCCAGTTGGCCGGACTCGAGTTGGGCGTCGGCGTCACCGCCTAACGACACGCTCCGAATCAGTGCGTTGTCGGGGGCAAGGTCGATCGGCGGCGGGCCTTCGCGGTCGACCCGAAAGGCCACGTTTCCAAAGACAATCGTGTCACCCGCCACGGCATGGCCGGTGGTCACCCGGTTGCCGTTGAGTCGGGTCCCGTTCGAGCTGCCTAAGTCGCGAACCGACAGCCCCAGGTCGTCCACCACCAGCTCGGCGTGGCGACGCGAGACCGTGACGTCGGCGATGACGAGGTCAGCCTCGGGCGCCCGGCCAACCACCACCGGGGTGGTCCCAATCGTGATGCCCAGGTCGCGGCCAAGGCCCTGTAGCCGCCAGGTCACCGCGGCCCTTTCGGCGCGGACACCAGGTACCGGCCCGGGCCGGGAATCGCCGCGGCCACCAGGTCGGACCCCGGCCGGGCGGTCGGGAGAAAGGTCACCAGGCCGTCCGGCGTGGCCCGGCCCACAAACAGGGCTCGTTCGAAACTGAGGTCGCTGCCGAACTGATCGCGAGCCCCGGCCGGGGCGACGAAATGAACTGCATAGCTGATTATGACCGTCACGCCGAGGGGGAGCGGCCGATCGGCATCAAGATCAACCCCGTATTGGCCGGGCCGGGGCCGGACCGTGACTCGAATCGAATCAACTCGCGAGCTATCCGCCGGGATGACGATTCGGGCAAACAGGCTGTTGTCGGGCGCCCCTCGCCGGACCATGATGACCCGGCCGCGCTTGGCCGGCACCACCACGACGGTGTCTTCTGGAGCGGTGCCGCCCGATTCCAAAATGAAGACGGCCCCAATCGGAGCGGCCGGCGGCGGAGTTGGCCCGAGATCCTTTGGGAGGACGCCCGGGGTGGCTTGCCCGGCCGGGGCGCCGCCACATCCGGCCAGAAGTAGGACCGCCGCCCAAAGACCGTGCGCCAATCGCCGGACGTCTTGGTCCCGGTCTATCTTCTCTCGACCATGAGGCTCCTGCTGCTGGCTCTGGCGTCGCTCGCGCCAACGGAGGCTGTTGCCCAGGCCTGGAACGATGAAGCCGCCCGCCGGTTGGTGGCGCGCGCGATCAGCGAGCGCCTGCTCGCGTCCGCCGATTCGAACCTGGTTTCGTATCGCGCACGGGCCCATGGAACCGTTCTGTTTCTCGCCGAGGTCGGATTCGTGGTCGGGATGCCGCCGAAGCTGCTCAAGGCAGACGAACTCGACGTGGAAGTGTATTGGGAAAGGCCGGATCGGAGCAAGCAGGTGATCGTCGCGTGGCGGGACTCGACCTTCTTTCCGGTGGCTATCTCGTATCATCGTGATCATCTCGGGATCGTCTCCAACGATTTCGGCCCGATGATCCGGATTGGAGAGGGAGACGAAGTGGCGGACGTCGTCCATCCCCTCGCGCCGAACGGTCCGACCTTCTACGACTATCGGATCCGGGACCCGGTCGCCATTGCCGGGCCCGCCGGTCGGGTGATGTTGGCGACGCTCGAGTTCCGCCCCAAAGATCCCCGCCAGCCGCTTGCCGTTGGCACCTTGGAGTTGGATCTGGGCCGGGCCCAAGTTGTTCGGTCGAGCCTGGCGTTCACACCCTCGGCCTACCGTGATCGCGATCTTGAAGACATTGCCGTTCGGTTGGAACGGTCGTTGGTCGATGGTCGGCACTGGTTGCCCTACGCCCAAGAGATCGAGATTCGACGACGGTCGGCGGTCGTCGATTTTCCAGTCCGGGGGATCATCCGGGGTCGGTGGCGGATCGACGATATCCGGATCAATGATTCAGCGGCTGTGACGTGGACTGGGCCGGCGATCGCCGGTTTGCGAAGCCCGGGCGGACCGTCATGGCTCACCCCGATTCAGGCGCCGGTCGACTCCGCGGCTGGACCGGCGTATCGGCTGGTCTTGGATGAGGTTCGGGCCGTCGCGGGTCGAACCCTCCGAGGGCGGCTGATGAACGGTCTACCGCCATGGCGGCTCGGCGTGATCCGTTTCAGCGATGTTGCGCGCGTTACTAGAGTGGAAGGGCTCCGGATCGGGGCGGGGGTGGCATGGCAAGGCGGGATCGGGCGCCTCGCGCTCACCGGCGGCCTGGCGACCAGTGACGGCCGGCTGACGGGTCGCGCGGAGATTGCTCGGCACGTTGGTGGCCAGCGGTTCACGGTCGTGGCGGAGCGTTCGGTGGTTGACTTGACCGAAGCGCCGGCCGTGAGCGGCCTGGTGAATTCCATCTCTGCTCAAGAGGCCGGTCGGGACTGGGGAGACTACTGGCTCCGGGACCGGATTGCCGCCGGGACCGAGTGGCGCAACCGTTGGGGTAGCCTGACGGCTGACCTGGGCCACGATTGGGGCCGGTCGCTGGCGACGAATGCCCGCCCGGCTCGGGGGAGCTATCGGCCAAATCCGGCGCTGGGCGGCGGCGGTTACACTTTTGGCCGGCTCGCGTTTCGGGCCGGCCGCGCCGAGATCGATGGCACGGGGTTGGCGGTCGATGGGTCGAGCGAGGTCGGGATAGGCTCGGGTGGGTTTGCCCGACTCGAGGCTTCGGCTCGATGGATCATCCCGATCGGGGGTGGCAGGCTCAACCTAATGGCGTCTGGGGGGGTGGGTACCAGGAACCTCCCTCGCCGCCGGTCGTTTGTCTTTGGCGGCCCCGGGACCCTGCCAGGGTTGCCGTTCCGTGGGTTCGGCGGGCGCCGGATCGCCGTGGCAAAGCTTGAGTGGCTGGTCAGGGTGCCAGGGCTATCGGTGCCGTTGGGCCCGTTCGGTCGGACCACTTCGACCATGATGGTGGGACCCGCGTTGGGGGCAGGCACCGCTGGCGGGCCGATACAGGGAGTGCCCTGGCAGGCGGGCGGGGGTATCCGGCCGGCGGTCGGAGTCGTGATTGAGCTCTTCGATCGGACGTTCCGTCTGGAGGCCGCCCGCGGCTGGCGGGGTGGGGGTTGGTCGCTCGGGTTCGATTTTACCCGGAGCTGGTGGCCTATCCTCTAGCAGCGGTTGGGGTTATCCGTCTATTATTGGCTTCGAGGCTCGGTGAACTCGCAACGTACGCACCCAGAACCGTTCGCAATTCAGACTCGGCAACCATAGTGACCCATTTCTCTGACGAATGGCTGGTATCCGCATTGGGGTCCTTGTTGGCCCCCGACGTGGTGGCCGGTCTCCGAACCCGGGCGGGCGAAGGGGGTTCGTTGTGGCAACAGTTGCTTGACCAGAAGGTCCTGACCGACGACGCAGTGCTCCAAGCGGTGTCAACCCGGTTCCGGTTGCCGATCGCAGACCTCAACCAGGTCGATCGGCGAGTCGTCGAGAAAGTGCCTGAGCAGTTGGCTCGGCGCTTCAGCGTGATCCCGCTTCGGGCCACCGACAGCTGGGTCGACATCGCCACCGCCAATCCATTCGACATGGACGCCGAGAAAATGCTGGCGTTCGCGACCGGGCTCGAGGTTCGGTTGTCGGTGTGCTCGCCCGCCCGGATCCGGGAAAAGCTCGAGGAGGTATATCGGCCCGATGATCTGGTAGAGAAGCTGCTGGACGGGATCAAGGAAGAACACGAGTTCACTCAGCTTCGGGATGAACCGGACGACGTCGCGACCGGTGCCGACCAAGCCCGAGCTCGTCCGATCATCAAGCTGGTGGATACGCTCCTGGCCGACGGGATCACCAGCCGGGCGAGCGACGTGCATATCGAGCCCGGTGAAGGCGGCGTCGTGGTGCGGTACCGGATCGACGGCGTGCTCCGCGAGGTGATGAAGATTCCCCGCTCGGCGGGGATTCCTCTGATTTCTCGAATCAAGATCATGTCGGGCATGGACATCGCGGACCGGCTCCGGCCTCAGGATGGCCGCTGCCGGGTGGCGGTGAACGGGGTTCCGACCGATCTCCGGGTCTCGACCTTGCCGGCGTCGCTGGGTGAGAAGGTCGTGATCCGGATTCTCAACACCAAGGCCACGCTCCTCAATCTGGACAACTTGGGGCTCGATGCCGACGAGCGGGCCACGTTCAACAAACTGCTCGACAGCAAAGAAGGGATCCTCCTGGTGACCGGCCCGACTGGGTCCGGCAAGACCACGACGCTGTATGCGGCCCTCCGGACCGTTCAGGCGACTGGCGTCAACATTGTGACGGTCGAGGATCCGGTCGAGTATCGGCTGGGCGAAAAGATCGTTCAGGTTCAAATCAATGAAAAAGCCGGGATGACCTTTCCCGCGGCGCTTCGATCGATCTTGCGGCAAGATCCCGATGTCATTCTAATCGGGGAAATCCGCGACCAGGAAACGGCCCAGATCGCGGTGCAGGCGTCGCTGACCGGCCACTTGGTGCTATCGACCCTCCATACGAATGACGCTCCGAACACCGTCACTCGGTTGGTCGATATCGGAATGGAGTCGTACAAGATCGGGGCCGCGCTTCGAGGGGTGGTAGCCCAACGCCTGGTGCGGCGGCTCTGCGCGACGTGCAAGATCGCCGATACCGATCCGCTCCCCCGGAAGTTGATGAAGCATGTCGATGGTGCCGCTCCGCGATTCAAGGCCGTCGGCTGCGGTGAGTGCGGTCAGACGGGGTACTTGGGCCGGTTCGCGATCGTTGAGATCCTGGTCATGAATCCGACGATCGAACGGTTGGTGATCTCGGGCGCCACCGCCGACCACATTGCCGCCGCCGCCCGGGCGTCGGGAATGCGTTCGTTGTTCGAGAGCGCGATGCTGCAGGTGGTGAGTGGGGCGACCTCGTTGGAGGAGGCTCTCAGGGTCACCGACCCACCCCGCGAGGATTTCGGACTGGCTCCAACAGCGCCGCTGGCGTCGCCGCCGAATCTAGCCGGTGCGCCGCCGGTGCGTGAGCCCAAGCCCCGCCACACGCCGCAAACGCTCCGTGCGGTGATCCTTCCACCCTCCGGTCTCGACCAGTTTTCGCAGGCCTTCGAGCTCCTTGACGATGCCGAACTGCCGGCGGCCAAATTCGAGTTGACTCGGAAGGGCTCGGTCGTTTTGCTGGTGGACGACGAGGACCAGCTCCGCCGGGTGATGCGAGACCTACTCGAGCGTCAGGGCTTCACGGTCATCGAGGCGCGGGACGGCGCCGAGGCCCTCGCGGAGATCGATCGGGCGGCCCCGGATCTCGTCATTCTCGATTTGAATCTGCCGGGCGTCGACGGATACACGGTCTTGGCCCAGGTCCGGTCGCGTGAGGCGACCCGGAATCTGCCCGTTATCGTGCTGACGGCGAAGGGCGACGAGGACAACGAAGTGCGGGTACTCGAACTCGGAGCCGACGACTTCCTCACCAAGCCGTTTCGGGCCAAGGCCCTGGCGGCCCGGCTCGAGAGCCTCCTGGCCCGCCGTCGGGCCGTTTGACACTCCCAACTTCGATTCGCTACATCGATATCTATCCGGTCCGGTGGGTGGCGGGCCGGATGGAGACCCTGCTGCTCCGGCGAAGCCCTGCGGTTCGGTGCACCGGGGCCTGGGAATCGGTCCACGGGCACATCGAGGCTGGTGAAACGGCAGTGGCTGCCGCGAGCCGGGAACTCCGCGAAGAGACCGGGCTGGTCCCGGTCCGCCTCTACAACCTGAGTCGGGCCGAGTTTTTCTACCTGCATAACACCGACGAGGTCGCTCTCATTCCTGCGTTCGCCGGCATCGTCGATCCGGGGGCCCCGGTGGTGCTTTCCTCCGAACACGACGACTCCCGATGGGCCGACATCGCAGAGGCGCTGGGCGCCCTCGCCTGGCCCCGCGAACGGCGGGCAGTGGCCGATCTGGCGGTCCTCTTGGCCGGCGGTACCGCCGGCGCCCTTGAGGACGTCCTCCGGATCCACTAGGGTCGAGGGCTGGGTCCTAGTATTCGGAGGCGTAGGTCAGAAACTTGTACCGCCCTTGCCGCTCTACGATCGAGCCGAACAATTTTCGTTCAACCGTCCGGCCGCCCCGTCGGACCACGAGTCGGCAATTGCTCCAGACCCGGTTCTGCCCTTCGACTTTGGGGGCCTGGGTGCATCGGTGACCCGCGGCGTTGAGGGGCTTGCCCCCATCGCG
>JAYVJS010000210.1:0-2654 GCA_043769075.1 Gemmatimonadota bacterium
GCCTCCCAGATCACCATTGCGTCCGAGGCGGCGACGGCGTAGCCATACTCGAAGCCTAACGTTGCTAGCTCGGAAAGCGGGCTGTTGTGGACTTCGAAGGACGCGAGGGCGCCGGGCAGGCGTTGCATCGGACAATACGGCCGGCCGCTGGTGGCGTCGTGGAGCACGAGGTGCCGATGGCTGAAGGTGCCGCGCTCGGAATCCTGCCCGGTCAACCGGACCGGGACGCCCTCCGACAGCAGCGTGGCAAACGCCAGCGCCTCGGCGTGCCCCCAGTCGATCCCGCCTTCGGGGCCCATCGTGGTTCGGCGGCGTTCCAGTTGCCGTTGGAGCTTGGGATGGACCGTGAATCCCTCCGGGTAGCTGAGCAACTGATCGTTCAGCGCGGTCAAGGTGTCGATTCCGACCGCCGTCGAAGGGTCCTCGAATGTCAGCTTCGTCGGTGCGGACTCCGCCGGCTTCGGCTGCGATTGGGAGGCCTTGAAACCGAGTTGCTGTTCCACGAGGTGCTGATAGGCGGCGGCATACCGCTGCTCCGCCTCGGCTCCGGTCAGTACGCCTTCCGCCACCAGCCGATTGCTATAGGACTCCCGAACGGTGGGGTGGCTCTTGATCCGCTCGTACATCTGGGGTTGGGTATAACTCGGCTCATCGGCCTCGTTGTGACCGTGCCGGCGGTAGCCCACCAGATCGATCAACACGTCCTCCCGAAATCGCTCCCGGTACATCATCGCGAGACGAACCGCGGCCAAGCACGACTCGGCGTCGTCCGCGTTGACGTGAATGATCGGAATGTCGAAGCCCTTCGCCAGGTCGCTGGCGTGCCGGGTGGAACGTGAGTCGATCGCGTCGGTCGTGAAGCCGACCTGGTTGTTGGTGATGATGTGCATCGTCCCGCCGGTCCGGTACCCCCGCAGCGCGCCAAGATTGAGCATTTCCTGGACGACACCTTGGCCGGCGAACGCGGCATCGCCGTGGATCACCACCGGCAAGGCCGCGGTCGAATCGTGATACGCTTCCGCCGCACGTCGCTGGGTTTGCCGAGCCCGGGCTCGACCATCCACGACCGCGCCGACGAACTCCAAGTGGCTTGGGTTGTGAGCGAGCGCCACCGTGATCGAACGACCGGATTTCGTGATGAAGGCACCTTCGGCCCCGAGGTGATACTTCACGTCGCCGGTGCCCTCGTCCTCACCCTCTTTGCCGGGCTTCTTGCCTTCGAATTCTCCAAAGACGGTGACGTACGGCCGGCTCAGGGTATGGACCAGCACGTTGAGGCGGCCGCGATGGGCCATGCCGAGGACCACGTCACGCGCGCCCTGGTCGGCCGCCATGTCGATGACCCGGTCGAGCATCGGGACCAGCAGATCGACCCCTTCAATCGAAAATCGCTTCTGGCCGAGGTAGGCTTTGTGGAGGAACCGTTCGAAAGCCTCGACTTGAATCAGACGGTCGAGCAATTCGAGCTTCTCGCCCGGGTCGAGCGGCTGACGGTGGGCTCCCGATTCGATCTGCTGGCGGAGCCAGACCCGTTCCTTGTGATTCGAGATGTGTTCCACCTCATAAGCCATTGTGCCGCAATAGGTGGCCGTGAGATTGGGAAGAGCGTCCGCCAGCGAAGCCCCGGGAACCGCGAGCCGGAGGACCGACGTTGGGATGCCGGCCATGACCTCCGGGGTAAGACCCAAAGGCACTGGGTCGAGGGCTGGGTCGCCGAAGGGAATGCTGCCTAACGGGTCGAGATGAGCTGCCAAGTGCCCGTGGGTTCGAAACGCCTTCACCAGGGCCATCGCCGCGGCGACCTGTTCCAGATCTCGGGGCCCGGTGGATGCTCGGGCGGGAACCGGCGCGGTGACGAGCTGAGCGACCGGGCTCGGAGCTTCCCGGGACGCCGCGATGACCAACCCCAGCGACCCGGCGACCTGGACGTAGAACTGGTCTTCGCCCTGGAGGAGCCGCTCCATGGTCCGGAGAAACTCCCCGGATTCGGCGCCCTGGATTACCCGGTGATCGTAGGTGCTGGTAATCATCATCACCTTACCAACGCCGAGACCCGCGATGTGTTCGGCGGAGAGGCCGGCGTACTCCGGCGGATAGCTGATGGCGCCGATCGCGATGATGCTGCCCTGGCCGGCCATCAATCGGGGCACCGACGCCACCGTCCCAAGCCCCCCGGGATTGGTGAGCGTGATGGAGGCGCCGACGAAATCATCAGGCATCAACTTGTTGGTTCGGGCTTTTTCCACCAGGGCTTCGTACACCCCATGAAACCCGGCAAAGTCGAA
This sequence comes from Gemmatimonadota bacterium, assembly GCA_043769075.1. GTDB lineage: Bacteria > Gemmatimonadota > Gemmatimonadetes > Gemmatimonadales > GWC2-71-9 > SHZU01. The sequence continues at coordinate 2,286 of JAYVJS010000210.1, forward strand.
CTGCTCGGCGCCCTTGATAACGGGGACAACCAGGCCTCGACTCCCGTCCTTGCGCTCGACGTCCACCGCGATTCCGAAGTTGACACTCCCTGGGGTGATTCGATGGGGAGCACCGTCCACCATCGCGAACGAGTTGGTCATGACCGGGTGGGCCGCGGCCGCCCGAACCAAGGCAAATCCGATCAGGTGGGTAAAGGAGAACTTTTCGGTCCGGCCGGCCGCCTTGGCGGCGGCATTCAGTTCACTTCGGCGTGACTCGAGCGTTCGGACCGAAATCTCCCGGAATGTCGTGGCCGTCGGAACACCGAGGCTCTCGTTCATGTTGGTGGCGAGGCGAGCAGCCGGCCCCTTCATCAACTGGCCGTTCGG
>JAYVJS010000211.1:0-3536 GCA_043769075.1 Gemmatimonadota bacterium
GGCCGCAGAGCACCTAACGTCGCATCGCTCATTCGGATCGCAGCGCGGTGATCGGGTCGAGCTTGGAGGCCTGGCTGGCGGGGTAGACCCCGGCCGCCATCCCGACGAAAATCCCAAGGAACACGGCCACTCCGATCGACCACGGGGCGACGGCCGCCGGCAGCGGGGTCAGCGCCTTGATCAAGTAGGCCAACCCGATTCCGAGGACGATCCCCATGGCGGCACCGACCGTTGAGATGGTCGCGGATTCGATGATGAACTGTGCCATGATGTCGCGACGCTTGGCCCCGAGGGCTTTCCGGACCCCGATTTCCCGGGTTCGCTCGCTGACGGCCATCAACATGATATTCATGATCACAATTCCGCCCACGACCAAGGAGATGGCCACGAGCCCCGGGAGGGCGGCGAACAGCACGGTGGAAATCTTTCGCCAACCAGACAACGCCCCCTCCGCCGTTTGGATCGCGAAGTTGCTCTTCTGGGCCGGCCGGAGTTGCCGTCGCATTCGCATCAGGCCCTCGGTTTGGCTGACGGCCTCCGTCATCTGGTCGACGCCGGTCGCTTGGACCTGAAGCTCGTCCATGTACCCTAACCGGCAGGCCAGCCGCTGCATCGGAGAGGTAAACGGGGCAATCACGAATTTGTCGAGCGAGATGCCGAACAGGGTCCCTTGCTTGGACACCACACCGACCACCCGATATGGGATGCCGCCAACCGCGATCGTCTTGCCGACCGGGTCGATGGCGGGGAACATTCGGTCGGCGACCTCAAAACCGAGCACCGCCACGGCGGCCCCCGCTCGGACTTCCTGGGCCGTGAACGGGCGGCCCGCTGCGATATCGTAGGTCTTGATCCTGAAGTAATCGGCGTCGGTGGCTACAATCTGGATCTCGCGGGCCGACTTGCCGTTGGCGATGACCTGGGCCCGGTCGTCGCACGAGCGAGCAAACCGGACCGGCGCATCGAGATTGGCTTCAACCCAGGCCGCATCGTCGTAACTGATCCGGGGCCGACGCATCCACTCTTTCCACTCCTCCTCGCTGATGTTCCCCATGCTCATCCCGGGGTTTCGACGGAGCTGGAAGGTGTTGAGGCCGATCAGCCGGTTGGCGAACTGATCCTCCATGTACACGTTCATGCCTTGGACGATCGACACGACCGCAATCAGAAACGTCACCCCGATCAAGACACCGATCAGGCTGAAGAAACTCTTGAGTTTTTGGCTCCAGAGCGTGGCCAACGCCATCCGAATCGCTTCGAAGAACGGCATTGACTAGGCGGCCTGAATCCGCTCTTGCTGAGCGTCGCTGGCGACGCGGCCGTCGCGGAGGGTGACGACCCGTGCGGCATGAGCGGCGATGTCGGCCTCGTGGGTCACGACGATGATGGTTTGCCCTTGACTGTGGAGCAGGCCGAAAACCCGCATGACATCGGCACTGGTGTTGCTATCGAGATTGCCGGTCGGCTCGTCGGCCAAGAGGATCGACGGCTCGTTGACCAGGGCCCGGGCAATGGCCACCCGCTGGCGCTGGCCGCCCGAGAGCTCGTTGGGCTTGTGGTCCATTCGGTTGGCCAGGCCGACCCGCTCCAGTGCCCGGCGAGATCGCTCGCGGCGCTCCTTGCCCCCGACGCCCGCGTACACCAGAGGCAGTTCAACGTTCTGGAGCGCGGTGGCCCGGGGCAACAGGTTGAAGGTTTGGAACACGAACCCGATCTCTCGGTTCCGAACCCGGGCCAGGGCATCGTCAGGCATCCGGGACACTTCCTGGCCGTTGAGCCAGTATTCGCCGCTCGATGGGGTATCGAGGCAGCCCAGCATGTTCATCATGGTGGATTTGCCGGACCCTGAAGGACCCATGATCGCCAGATATTCGTTTCGACGGATCTCAAGCGACACGCCGCGAAGTGCCTGAACGCGCTCGGAGCCCATCTGGTACTCGCGGGTCAGGTCGACGATCTGGATAACGAGGTCGCTCACGGCTTCTTGCCCTTCTCCGCTTTGGCGGTTCGGACTCGGGTCGAGTCCTTCAAATCGCGGACCGCCTGGTAGGGGCCGGCCACGATCGAGTCGCCGACTTTGAGCCCGTCGAGGACCTCGAAATACTCGTCGCCGGCAATGCCGACCTTGACCGCGCGGAAGGTGGCGACTCCATTCTGGATCACGAAGACGCCCTCACGATCCTTTTCCTTGAGGCTCGAGGTAGTCTTGGGGGTGCCCTCTTCCGGCTTCAGTTCGTTGGGCAATTCCTCGTGCTGGCGCACCGTCAACGCAATGATCGGGATCGCGGTCGCCTTTTCGCGAGTGTCGGTGATGATGCGGCTCGTGGCCGACAGATCCGGCCGGACGCCGGCGGGTGGCTTGTCGAGGGTGATCTCGACGTCGAAATCGACCGCCCGGTCGGTCGACCCGCCGGCCGCGGCGGCGGAGGCGCTATTGGAGATCTTGGTCACCTTGCCAGAGAAGGTGCTGTCCTGAAAGGCGTCGATCGACACCGCGACTGAGTCGCCGAGGTGGACCCGGACCACATCGGTTTCGTCGACTTTGACCTTGGCGAGGATGGTCCCAAGGTCGGCGATCGTCATCAACCGGCCGGTTTCGCGCGAGAAGGTGCCCGGCACGGCGACCTCTCCGACCTCGACGGGCAGCCGGACGACCCGGCCGTTGATCGGCGAGAGGATCCGAGTTTTGCTCAATTGATCGCGCGACTCCGACAACGATCCCCGAGCTTGCTCGACGTTGGCGAGGCCGGCGTTGTACGAGGCCACCGCGACATCGTATTGCTGTTGGGCCTGCTCGACCTGCTCCTGCGACACCAAGGCCGCGTTGATCTTGCGCATTTCGTTCCAGCGGTCGAGCTGGCGCTTCAACTGATCGCGGTTGGTCTGGGCCTGCACCAAATTGGCTTGGTTCGACGCCAGCAATCCCTCGAGCCGCTTGACGGCTGATTGGTACTGAGCGGGGTCGATTTGGATCAAGAACTGGCCTTTCTTGACCACGTCGCCCTCTTTGACGCCGAGTTGGACGATTCGCCCGGTGATGTCGGCTGAGATGTCGACCTGAGCGTCGGCCTCGATCTTGCCGCTGGCGGTGACCGCAGCCACCAATGCGCGTTGGCCGACGGCCTCCATCCGAACCTCGGTCGACTTCCGGTCGGACCGGGCGGCCGTTAGCGAGCTGATGGCGAAGACAACCCCGGCAAGGGCGAGGACGGCGATACCAAGTTTGGTGCGTTTTGACATAATGAGGTCCCCGGCCTACTGGCGGAGTGAGCGGCCGACCGCGAGTTCGAGCGCCGCGATGGCCTTGTGATATTCGTAAACGGAGTTGACATAGTCACCCTCGGCCCGCTGCACGTTGTTCTGGGCATCGGTGACGTCGAGGGCACTGCCGGCGCCTAACCGGTAACGATCTTGGGCCAGCCGGAGCTGGTCGCGCGAGGCGTCGCGGTTGGCCGCTTGGACCGCGATGGCCCGGAAGGTGGTCTGGAGTCCGAGATACCGGGACTGCACATCGGTTCTCACCTGGAGTTCGCGGG
>JAYVJS010000212.1:0-4968 GCA_043769075.1 Gemmatimonadota bacterium
CCCTCCCAATGTTGCCTGCGGCCGGGGGGATGTCACCGGCATCCTGCCGCTGATTCTCCAGCACGAGGGTCTTGGGAACCCGCCGGATCCGAACTCCCACGTCCAAATTTTTCGAGATCACGTTGACTCTGCGGGCAGGCGCATTGGTGAGGGCCTGGTGCAGTACGGCTCCGTGAACATGACGATGGTGCTTGAAGGTCTGGCTAACGCCGCGGAGCAGGCCGCCAAAATCATAGACGATACGCTTCCGGGACGCCCCGGCGCCGCAAGAAACCCGGCGAAACTGCCCTGCCGGTTCAGTTACTTCCCCGCAAGGAAGGAGCCATGACAATGCGTGCACTAGTAATCCGCCTGGCCGTCGGTGCGTTCGTATTGTCAACGCCCGCTGCTGGTCAGACGACCGAGGCCTCCGACACGGCTGCTCAACGCGTTTGTGCGGGGTACGTTGCGACGATCACCAACAACAATGGGCTCGCAACCCCAACGCTCGCCAACGCGAGGACCGGGATCCGGGGCTGCGAGGTCTCGGGCCCGCCGGTGATCGCCCGGCTCTGGTCATTTGCAGGCAACAACGTGGCCGAGCTCAACCGCCTGCTCTCCCTTGCTGAGCAGCTTCGTGATCGGCGGATCCTCGACACCCTGGTACTCGTGGCACGGCGCCAAACGGCGCCCGAGCCGGTTCGGATCGCGGCTCTTTCGGCTTTGACCGGGTATTTCTCCCCGAACCGAACCTTTGGGTCGGTCAATGAGCTTCGGCTGCAGGTCTTTGGCAACCCCCTCAGCCGAGCGATGCACTACGACACCTTGTCCGGCTCCGTCCCGCTGCCGGCCAATGCTCAATCGACCATCGCAACCGTCTTCCGCGACCTCGCGAAGACCGACCCAGTGCCGAGCGTCCGCCAAGCGGCCCGGTTTCTCCGGCAAGCGACGTACTACATCGCGCCGACGATCACGCCCATCAACACCAATGCCTCTACGGTGTCGCTTGTATACGTCTGCGCCAATCGGTTCTTGCTTCGCAACTTCCTCGACATTGCCGTCGAGATCCGGCTCGACGTCGTGGGGACCACCGAGACCCGGAAGATCTACCCGGAGGCGGCGCCCACCACCTCGCCGGGCTATAGCGAAATGAAGTTCAATACCAAGAACCAGGGCACCGTGAAGGCCTATTTCAACCAGCAGCTGCTCGCCACCAGGGCCAACGCCAACACCCCCTGCTAGGCCACGCCGATCTTGGGAACCGGCGCGGCTTGTCGCCTATGGTGAGGGCCCCAACGCGAGATGATGCATGGGGTCGGGTTCCGTCGGAAGGGTCAGGTGCCGATGACCTCGAGTCCGACCGCCCGGGCCGCGGTGCCGAGGGATTCGCTCACCGGGGCGAATGTCGTTCTTCCCTGAGCGCCGCGAGGCTGTCGAGCGGGCGCCCCAGTGAGCCTGGAAGCTCCATCGCGCCCCAAGGTCTGGTCGGCATCCGGGAGGTCAGGGGCTCGGCCTCTGACGCATACGGCACCAGTCGAGCGACCGGGGTGTCCCGGTCGCAAACGACGACGGAGTGTCCCCGGCACGCGGCGCGGAGAATGGCGCTCAGCTGGGCTTTGAGTGCGGCCACCGTGACCGTTTTTTCAGCGGATTTCGACATGGTCACAATATGGTCCGATTGAGAAGATCCACCTCGGGACCAAAGCACCAGGCGCCCACCACCCCGCCCGGCTATAGCGAAATGAAGTTCAATACCAGGAATCAGGCACCGTGAAGGCCTATTTCAACCAGCAGGTGCTCGCCACCCAGGCTAACGCCAACACCCCCTGCTAGGCCACCCCGGTTCGGATCGCCTGGAGCATCTTCTCCGCAAACAGGTCCACCTCGTCAACGGTCGTGAACACATTCGGGGTGATCCGAAGCCCGCTGAATTCCGGATGGACGATCGCCACGGTCTGGATCCGGTGTTTGTCGAGCAGCCACCCTTGGAGCTTCCCAGGTTCGATACCCGTTACCCCGACCAAAGCAATGGCCCCTGAGGTCGGACTATCGAGCGGGGTCGGAATGACGACCCGGGTGCTCTCGGCCAGCAGTCGTTTGGCCCACCGGTCTCTCAAGTAACGGAGCCGGGCAATCTTCCGTTCCGAGCCGATCGACCGGTGGAACGCCAGCGCGGCCGAAATGGCATTGTGGTTCGCCGCCGGATGGGTGCCGATCTCTTCGTATTTCCGGATGTTGTCGTCCTGCTCCTTGGCGGCGGCCATCAGCGGCCACAAGGTCTTTTGCTTTTCCTTCTTGACGTACAAAAATCCGGTGCCGATCGGGGCCAGCAGCCATTTGTGAAGGCTGGTCCCGTAGTAGTCACACTTGAGATCGGCGATCTGGAACGGGAAGTGGGCGTAGGCGTGGGCGCCGTCGACCAGGACTTCGATGCCCTGGGGCTTGGCCATCTCGACGATTTCCCGAATCGGCATGATCTGGCCGGTCAGGTTCGTGATGTGGGTGACTTCGATGGCCCGGGTTCGCGGGGTGACGGCGGCCCGGAATTGGTCGACGATGTATTGGGCCGACGGCGGTGGCACCTTGAACCCGATTTGTTTGACGACGATGCCCTCGCGGCGGACCCGCTGGTCCCAACTGGTGAGCATTCGGCCGTAGTTCTGGTTCGTGACGATGACCTCGTCGCCTCGTTTGAGGTCCAACCCGAAGATCATGATCTCGTTAGCTTCCGAGGCATTCCTGGTAATGGCCATCTCCTCGGGGTCGCAGCCGAAGTCGTGGGCCAGGTCGCGCCGGACACTCTCAATCCGGGGCTCGAGGACCGACCACATGTGGTTGACCGGGAGTTCGTTGGTAAACCGGAGGTCCCGGATCATGGCTTCGAGGACATGGCTCGGCGTCGGGCAGACGCCGCCGTTATTGAGGTTGACCATCGTGCGGTCGGTATCGAACGCCCGCTGGATCTCCCCCCAGTAGCTTTCGTCGTCGGGACCCCCGGATCCACGCTCAGTGGCCCGCTTGACCTTGCGGAAGGCGTCGGATCGGAACGCGGGCATCGCGGCGGAAGCGCCAACGACGGACGACACGAAATCCCGGCGGGTAGCCATGGCAGACTCTGGGTGAGGGTAATGCAATCTCCGTATTCTCTCGGCTCCCCGCAAGCGGGCACGCGACCTGCCCCTATCCTTGACCTCATGCGAGTCTCGATTCCAAGGCCTCGAGCGGCCAACGTGAACGGCGTTACGCCATACGGGCTTGGGCGGCTCGGTGCAGGTCGCTGCATCGGGCTGCGGGCCCTGTCACTCTTGCAGGTTGCCCGGATGGCTCTCGGTGCCGGTCTGGTCGGCCTGGCGGCCTGTAAGGGCGGGGAGAGTGGCGGGCTTGGCCCCGAGCCGGTGAGCCCGGGCGCGGTCGTGGTCACCGTCGTCGGGCTGCCGACCGGGGCGGCCGCGGCTTTGACGTTGTCCGGCCCCGGGGGCGTGAGCAGAACCGTCACGGAGACCGCCACCATCACCGGCCTCGTGCCGGGCACCTACACCCTGGCGGCGCTCGACGTGGTCGCGGACGGCGATGGCTACCGGGTTGAGCCGGTTACCCAAACCGTCCTGGTTCGAGCCGCCGAGACCTCGCCTGTGGCCGCCAATTACATCGTCGCCACCGGCCGCCTCGGCCTGTCGATCGACGGTTTGGCCCAGGGGTCCGCCGATGTCGTGGTGACGGGTCCAGCCGGCTTCACTCGAACGATGTCCCGGGCCGATACTCTCAAGGGCTTGGTGGACGGTACCTATGCCATCCGGCCGCGGGCGGTCATGGTCGATGGCGACCGGTACGGGTCACCGGAGGATTCGCTCTTGGTTTTGGTGACCCCCGGGACGACGCCCTCACCGGCCGCCGTGCGGTATCAATTGGCCTCGGGCCGGATCGATCTCACGGTAGCTGGCGTGCCTGACGGCGCGACCCCGACGATCGCCCTGGAGGGGCCGAGTGGGTTTTCCTTCGCGGCAACTGGATCCCAAGTCGTCAAGGGTCTGTTGCCGGGGCAGTATCGATTGAGTGCCGCGGTGCTGACCAGCGACGGCGATCGCTACGAGGCCGACATCGTACCGGGTGTGGTCGAGGTGACCGCGACCGCCCAGGCTGCGGGCGTCGGCGCCACCTATCGGATCAAAACCGGATCGCTCGCCGTTGACCTCGCCGGCCTGCCCGAAGGCGTTCTCGGCAACGTCGCGGTGACGGGGCCTCTCGGGTTCAGTCGCCTGGTGACGGTTGACACGGCGTTGCGCGGCCTCACGCCAGGGCTCTATACGCTGTCGGCCGGCAATGTCACGGCGTCCGGGTCCCTCTACGCGGGGCAGCCGGCCAGTCAGTCGATCACTGTCGCGGCGTCGAATCAGCCGGTCACTCGAACGGTCGCCTATTCGTTAGGCGTCGGAAGTCTCCGGGTCAACATCAGCGGGGTTCCGGCCGGCGCCGCCGCGGTCACCGTCACCGGTCCCAACGGCTTTTCCCAGCAAGTCACCGGTTCGACGACCCTCACTGGGCTGGTTCCGGGTGCCTACCTCGTCCTGGCGGCCGCGATTGTTGTTGACGGCGATCCCTACGCGGCAGCTCCGTCGAGCCAACCGGCCGCGGTGACGATCAATCGGACGACCGTTGCTGCGGTGGCCTATGCCGCCACCACGGGCCGGCTGGCCGTTGCGGTCAGTGGGCTGCCCGGCTCCGTGCCCGGCGCCGTCAGTGTGACCGGACCCGGAGGGTTCAGCCGGTCTCTTACCGCCACCACGACCCTCACCGGCCTCGCGCCTGGCGCCTACACGATCGGGGCCGTCGCGGTCAGTGGTGGTGGCCAGACGTACACGCCGACGCCAAGCGGTCAAACCGCCACCGTGCAGGTGGGCACAACCGCGAGCGCGACGATTAGTTACAACGGTACGCTAGGGAACCTCACCGTGGCGGTGACCGGGTTGCCCGGCGGTGCCTCGGCGGCCA
>JAYVJS010000213.1:0-9352 GCA_043769075.1 Gemmatimonadota bacterium
GGGCGCTGTCCAGTTGATCGTAAAGCCCCTGGAGTGTGTTTAGCTTAGCGTATATGTGCCTTAGTGCCACGACGGGCAGGAGAATCAGCAAGAAGAACACTCGCCCTTGCACAGTCCCTGCATCGAACCGTAAGTAGACCCAGGCTATTAGCATTGACAGGCCACTAGCGCCTAGATCATAGCCCAAAACCCAAAGAGTGTTTCGTTGCCAGAGCGACCTCAGCGGGAGGCCGCGATCAATCGAGAGCGCCGCGCTGACCGCAATCGAGTTCGCGACAAAGAACACTAGCGAAGCCACCCCGAACGAGAAGAGGTCCCAGAGGAAGGTCGACCCAACGAAAGTGCCCCCGGGCCGGAAGTAGGATAGAGGCTGTGAGCCGCCGAGCCCGCCGTAGGTGACGATCGCGAGAACAACGCAGTACGTCCGTTGCGAGACATTGAAGATGAGGCGAATCAGGGGGCGACGGGTCCAGATCTGACTTAGGCTCAGAGAAAGCGCCGCAACAACACCTGCCCAAAAAGGTCCGAACAGCAGGCCGGCTGCGAGATCGCTTACGAACGAAATCGAGCCCCTCCCCTCGCCGCTACGGAGCGTGATGGATGCGGTTTCGAACAAAAATCCTACCAAGAGCAACGCAGCAATCTCCCAGGGCCCTGGTACGACGCCGAAAAAGCGCCACGCCAGCGTCATTGAGATCAACGCTGCAAGGGCATTGCCGGCGACGTAAAGCCGAATACGCTGCTCTTTGGTCATACGGGATTGGAGGGAACCAGGGCTACGTTACCAGGTCTGTGCTTCGGCGAAGAACAGTCCTGTTACGAACTGCACTGCGCCGACAGCGATGGCTGCGAGCCAGCTGATCATGAGCGTCACCCCCCTTCATGTACAATCGAAGTCTTTCGGGATGGCTTTGCCTCGCTATGGCAAACCAGACGCTCCGCTCAGTTGTCCGCTCAACTCCGCTCTTCCTACTCGAAGACCGGGCCCCCTCCGTTATACCTTTCTCCTAAAACCACACGGTGAATACCAAACCTCACCACATACGACTCAAACCCCTATGCCGGACGCCGAGCATCCACCCAGCGATTGCTCGCATCCAACACCGCGAACACCGCCGCCCGCTCCGGACTCTGCCGAATCTCCGCCGTCCCGGTCAACATCATCGCCTCCCGGCCACCCATGCCCTGCAGCGCGACAAACACCACACTCTTGTCGACCGCCTCAACCACCTGGACATTGTCCACCGTCAAGCTGTGCTTCTCAAGCAACCGCTCCAACACGAGGGCCGTCGCCCGCGCCGCACCCTCAACCCGGCCCCGCGGCGTGTCCGGCGCCTCTTCCTCCGCCGTCTCCTGCCGCCCACCGATCGAGAGCGTCACCGCCATCACCACCCGCATACCCCGCGGGCCGGCATGGACCGCGAGATTCTCAAACAACACGCCCCGCTGAAGGGCCCGCTCCCGGACCACACTGCGCTCCAGCGTTTCCATCGGACGGACTTCCGCCGTCTGGGCAATGCTGATCTTCCGATGATCGACCTTGAGACCCAAATGAGCCAGCAACGCCGACTCGATGTTCCGAACCACCTGCTTCGGCTGCAATCCCGCCTGCGCCAGCACGTGGATCTCGCTGACCTCGCCTAACGGCGTGGTCACGACCCGGGCGGACAAAATGCCCTCCAGCGTCGTCAACAGGTTTTCCGCCCGCCGAACCCCCCAAGGGTCCGGCATGATGTCGGCCGCCAGCTTCCCTGGCTCTGGCTGACGCAGTGGATTCGGTCCGCTCACGTGCTTCCTTTCCCTCTCACGCCACCGTATTGCGACCCGATGCCTTCGCCCGATAGAGCGCTCGGTCCGCGTTGACCAACAAATCCCCGCTCGACGGCCGGTCCGGATCATACTCCGCGATCCCGACACTCACCGTCACCTGCCCCTCCGGATAGCCCAGCCGGCGGCCCACACTCTCCACCCCAGTCCGAAGCGCCTCGGCCACCCGCTCAGCCCCGCTCAAATCGGTCCGGGTCAGAATCACCACGAATTCGTCACCGCCATAACGGGCCGCCAAGTCGGAGGCCCGGACCGCGGCCATGATCTCAGCCGACACCGCCTTGAGGACGTCATTCCCGGCTTCATGCCCAAACCGGTCATTGACCTCTTTCAATCGGTCCAGGTCGAGGAACAAGACGGTGAACTTGTCGCCACTCCGCTTGCTCCGCTCGACCTCGTGGGTCAGCCGATCCCGCAAGACCCGAAAGGTCGCCAACCCCGTCAACAAGTCCGTGGCGGCCGCCCGCTGGGCCTCTTCCGCCTGTCGTTCCTGGTACGGGGAGCACTGCCGGAGCGACGCCCGGCCTAACGCGGCCGCCTCGGCGAAGTCCCGACATGAATTATACCCGCATGCCCGGCAATCCCACGGCCTCCCGTTCGGACCGAGGCCGATCGCCTCCATCACCTGCTCCACCGCCGCCGGCTCAGCCGCCAACCGCCGAGGCCGGATGTCGAACACGGCCCCGACGCTGGCCACCACCCCCGGCTCCACCACCGGCACCCGGCTCCGCGGCGGCTCGGTGCTCTGGACCACAGCCCGCCGCCAGTACAGCTGGTCGCGGGGACCCGACAACGGGTGGTCGAGTGCCCCCTCGTACGAGAGCATATCGATGAACCCCAGGTCGATCCGGTCGACCACAATGGCCCTCGAAATGGCTTTCAGACCGGCCAAACCGCGGACCTTTTGGAACCGCCGGCTCGATTGCTTCGCCTCCTCCAACAGCGCGATCGGCAACCCGCCCGCCACACTCAGATGCCGGCGCCGCTCTTGAGGCACCCGGGTAAACACCAGGGGCTGCGACGGCAGCGTCACCCCGCGGGCCCGGAACAACTCGCCCAGGTCCCGGAAGGTGATTGCCGCATCGATCTCAGCCCCGACCGACGGCGTCAGCCCCGCGTACACCACCTTGAGCCCGTCGGGGTGAGCCGACCTCAGGTACCGCGCCTCCGCCACCGCCGGGGTCGCCACCGGTGCGAGGTACGGCACCAGCTCCGGATACTCAGCCCGCACCGTCTCAACCACCACCGGATCGGTCGACCGGATCATCGTCCCCCAGGTCTCGACCTTCCAGAGCCGGAGATACTCCGAGGCCACCAGTTCGTCCCCAATCACTCCCCGCGACACCACCCGGAACCCCGCCGCATAACAGGCGTTGACCACTTGCTCCGGCGTGGCCGGATAGAAGTGGGCCGCGCATTCCGTGTCGACGATGATGGCCCCGGTGCCTTCGGCCGCAATCGCCACCGCATGGCCTAGCTCACCCCCGACGTCGATCGCCCCATGAGGGCACTCAGGAACACAGAGCCCGCAATGGATGCACGCCTCTTCAATGACCCTGACCCACGAAGAGTCCGGTGCCACGGCAACCGCGTTGGTCGGACAGACCCGCGCGCACGCCAAGCAGGCGACGCACAGATCGTCGTCAATGACGAATTTCACGGTCAGAGCCTTGGGGAGTCGGGAACGGACTCCATAACGATCCCCTTTGGTGTTGGCAATGTCAAGCCGCTCCAGTGCCTTAAAGCTATACACCTGACCGATCAGTCGAGCCGATAATCTTTGATCTTTCGGTAGAGCGTTCGCTCTCCAATGCCTAGCTTTGCGGCCGCCTGCCGGCGGTTCCCACCGGACTCCTTCAACGCCGCCCCAATTGTCGCCTTTTCAACTTCAGCCATAGTCATGCCAGGTCGATAGAGCACATCCAGGGGTGCAGACTCTGGCAGATACTCGTGCAACGGTTCGACCGAAGTAGCTGGTATTTCAATGACTTGGACCTTCGAACCCCGCTCATCGAGGCGCCGTCGCAGCTCTTCGACCTGAAGCCGCAAATCCATCAAGTTCCGAACGATAAATTCGAGCTCCTGGCTGGGGTGCTGCCGCCCCCCGGAACTGGCGAGCACGGGCAGCAGACTGTGGGCGCCCTCCAACACTTCGGCGGGGATATCCGACGCTCGGATCTCCGACCCTGGAGCCAGAACCACCATCGACTCCACCAGATTCCGGAGCTGGCGGACGTTCCCCGGCCACGGCGCCCCCACCAGCCGCTGCATCGCCTCGGCCGTGATGCCGCGAAACGGCCGGTCGTGGAGCTTCGAGAACTCCCGGATGAACCGCCGGAGCAACAGCCCAATGTCTTCGCGGCGCTCCCGAAGCGGAGCCAGTTCGACGTTGAGGACGCTCAGCCGGTAGTAGAGGTCGTCCCGGAATTCGCCCAGGGCGACGGAATCCCGCAATGACCGATTGGTGGCGGCCACGACCCGGACATCGACCTTGATGGGCTGGACGCCGCCGACCCGAAAGAACGACCGGGTCTCCAACACTCGGAGCAATTTGACCTGGACGCTCTGGGGAATCTCGCCGATTTCGTCCAGAAAGATCGTCCCCGTGTCCGCCAACTCAAACCGGCCCAGCCGCCGCTCGGCGGCCCCCGTAAAGGCGCCCTTTTCGTGCCCAAACAACTCCGACTCGAGCAACGACTCCGGCAGTGCGGCACAGTTCACCGGAATGAACGGCCGACCTCGCCGCGGGGACAAATCATGGAGGGCTTTGGCGACGAGTTCCTTGCCGGTGCCGGACTCGCCTTGGATCAAGACCGTGGTCGAGACCGGCGCCATCTGCTCGATCTTGACCAAGACTTGGTGAATCGAACCGCTCTGGCCGGATATGCCGATCCGCTGCTGGAATCTCCGCCGTTCAACCAGCCGGCGGACCACGACGAGCGCGTCGGCCGGGGTGACTGGCTTGAGCATCGTTTCGGTTGGGGCCAGCCGCTCGACTCGTTCGGCCCGCTCCGAATCGGTCGGCTCGAGGAGCACGAGGGTGTAGATCTCGAGCTCGCGGGCGTAGTTGATCAGATCGAGGGTGGGATGTTCGTGAATGGCACCGGTCAGGATCACCAAGTCCGGTTGTTCCCGGCGCACCGACGCCCTGGCATCATCCACGGCCGACACCAACGCCGTCGTGAAGCCGGCTTGCTCCAACGCGGCGTTCAACGGCACGGCGGTTTCGAGGTCAGCGAGGGTCAGGACGATTGCGGCCATCGGTAAATCCTCAGTTCCCAACTGGCGAGCCGAGGCTCAGACGATCAGTCCGCCCGAGCCGGAACCAGTAATTTCACCAAGTGCCAATTTGGCAGCGAGTAGGGGAACTTAGCGGGGGCGAGGGGTCTCGGCGAGAGGAACTAGGTTACGGGCAGACCGTGCCCAGATGCGGGGTCTGGGTGATGAGCGCCCCGAGGTGGGAGTTAGTCTTTGGCAGAAAAAAGTAGGTGTAGACCGTGCCGACGAACCTCGTGGAGGTCCACCGCTCCTCACCCGGGAGGAGCTGGAAGCTGCCTTGGTCCGTTGTAAAGGCGCCGTTTCCATTCGAGACTCGGTATAGTATCCATGCCAACTCGACGCCGTTGTTCTTGAAGCTATACAAGTTCCCGCAGACGTACGACACCGCGATCGCGGACGCGGGCACGGTGGGGTATTCGACATACGGGATGGCCAGCCGTAAACACCGGGCAAACGATCGGATGGCCTGCGGGGCCGTCGAGTGATAGATCGAATCCATCGTGCCCGCGAGCCGCTCGGCGGGTTGGACCAGCGGAGCCCCAAGCGATCGAAAAAAAGGTTCCTCTCCGGCACCATACGACCAATAGCAGTTGTCGATGTTCGGATTGCCTAACACATCCGCGAACGTTTTTCCCATTCTCATGCCTTCCAGGCCCAACTGGGCCATCCCGATTAAGAGGGCCGAGAGCCGGGCGTTGGCGGTCGCGTTCGGGTCGCCCGCGATGGATCGGGCCACGGTCAGCAATCCATTGTCCCGGATCTGGGAGGCGCCGATACGGAGGGTGATGAGGAAGCCTGTGTTGTCCGTGCGGGCACTGTTGAGCGCGGCGGCCAGGGCGTTTGCCGCGGCGGCGCCACACCCCGCAATCCCCGGATAATCTCCATCATCTCGGGAACCGCCATTGAGCGCGGCGACGAACGCCGTGCACTCGGCCGGCGTCGGTGCTTGAAACTGCTGCGATTGAACACGAGTGGTTCGCGCCATCGACGCCACCACCATCAAGACCCCAGACCGAGCAATCCACATGGCGCACCTCATCGGGTAACGGGTTTAGGGCTGGATATTGTCGAGGTTGCAGGCCCCGACGGGCCGGAGGTGCGGATAGACGTTCACAGCGTCGGCCGCGTCGAAGCCACGCTGGCCGGTCTTATAAGGCCCGAGGCTGTCGGTAAAAGAATTGAGCGCGGCGGTCAGGCTGGCCCGGAAGGTGGAGTCGGAGTTGGCGCCAAAAAATTGTTCGAAGGTGGTGTCGGGCCGCAAACTGGCAAAGAGTTGGTTCGCCTTGCCAGCGTGGGAATTCGTGGCGGCGGTGCCGCCTTCGTGACGAACTATGGCGTCACGAAAAAGGGCGATTTGTAACGGCCCGCAGGTGCCGGCCGGGGCGCCATCTTGGTCATCGTGCCACACCAGAGTTCGAGGGTCGATCGCAAGACGCTCTAAAGCGGCGGTCCGATCTACCGCAGCGTGAACCCAGGGCTGGTACGGGAGCGGAGCGATCGATCCCAGCAGGGTTCGCAGCGACTTATTCGGCCCGGTCTGCGCGACCAGGGTCGGATAGGCGGTCACGTCCGTAAACGTCGGGAAAGTCATCTGAAACCCTCCCCACCGCGCCCCCCTCCCCGGCACGGGGTGGAACCCTTGAGCTGAGTCAACTACGAAAGCCCATGGCCCAGCCCCGGGCTGACCGAATGGGACGACGCTCCACTGGAGCAAGCTTCGTCGTGTCACCGCGAACGTCGCGGGCGTGGGATTGACAACCAGGACCGTGTCACCCGAGGGCATGACCACGGCCACTTGCACCTCAACGCTCGATGCGGCGATGGCGGGCCCGGACCAGGTGTCGACCTGGCCCGCGAGGCGGTTCACCCGCGTCGTATCAACAATGTGGAACGCAGAGCCAGCCCCTATTGCGGTCCTGCGGCGAATCACGTAAACCTGGGCCGGCGTGACCGTCGTGGTGCAAGTCACCGTCGCGCCGCGGACGACGCTGGCCGGCAGGCAACTCACCGCGACCTGAACGGCCGCGGACTCAAAGCCGCCGTCGTAGGCCACGTAGTCACCCGGGGCGGGAGTCAGGACAATCTTGGTGATGGTGCCCGTGAGCGTCCGGGTACTCGGGACATTGAGGCCCGGCACGCCGGAATTGGCGAACCGGACCGACCCGATGGCGACGGTGCCGTTGTACGCCGTCATGACGTTCCCGACAAACGTCGGATCCTGGGCGGTGATCGTCACGCTGTTTATCGCGGGAGCGTAGGTGATCGTGAGCGGGCTCGAGGCGCCGGTGCCGTTCCCACTCTGGAAGGTGCCAATGGGTCCGATAGAACGGGGCGATCGCATAGGTGACGCCCCCGATGGTCGCGGTTTGAGGTCCCATGGTCGACGACGCCGCGAGAAACGGGCCGCCGCTCCGCCCCTGGCGCCAGGGGGCCGCGATCTCGGTCACCACCGCCGCGGTGGTCAGCACCAGATCGAAGCCCTCCCGCGCTCCGTATCGGTGCCCACGCGGGACCGACAGATTGAGTCGCACCGGGCCCGGAACCGACCCCGCCACCACGATCAGCGGCCGAGTCAGATCGCCTAACGTGATGGTGCGTTCCGGGATCGGCCCCGAAATCCGAAGCGGCAGCCGCCGGGCGGCATCGGACAAAGCCGCCGGAACGGCGAGGCGCAGTGCGATGGTGTCTTGGTCGCTGCGGAGCAACAAGACCGAGGCAACCGGCACCCAGGACCCCGCCGAGTCCGCCGGCGGCGGCAGCCGATCCCAGGCCCCGGTCGAACCGAGGAGACTGCAGCCCGTATCGCAGAGTGCCTTGCGGGCCTGGACCGACGGTGACCCGCCGTCCGGCGGCACCGACGTGGTATCACGACACGCCCCCAGCGCTAGGCCAAGGCTGCCGATGCCGATACCGACCCATCGAGCCGGCGTGGCGGGCCCCGAAAGCCGGACTGGCCGTCGGCTCAGTGACCGGTTTGGGCGCCGGTGATCAGATCAACCGCATGGCCGACCAGCGGCTCGAGCACCAGGAGCCCGTCCTTCACCCCGCCCGGACTGCCCGGCAAATTCACGATCAGGCTCCGATGCCTTGTCCCCGCTAACCCGCGCGAGAGGACCGATTTCGGAAATCGGGGATACGAACTCATCCGGATGGCTTCGGCAATCCCTGGCGCCTCGCGCTCCAAAACCACCCGGGTGGCCTCGGGAGTCACGTCGCGTTCGGTCAACCCAGTGCCGCCGGTGGTGAGGATCAGATCAGCCACACCCTCGTCGGCCCACCTCGTGAGGGCCGCCACGATCCGGGTCACCACGTCCGGCACTAAGTCGTGAGCGGCCACCGTGTAGCCGTGACCGGCGGCCCAATCGGCAATGGCCTGGCCCGAGGTATCCTCGCGCTCGCCGCGGGCCCCCGCATCAGAGATGGTGAGGATGGCGACCCGCATAGCCTACTTCTTGACCGAGCCCTTCTCCCAGAACGGCCGCTTGACCACTTGGGCCGGAATCTTCTCGTTTCGGCACTGGACCTCGAACCGGGTCCCGATTTTGGCCGAGGCGGACGGCAGGAGCGTGGTCCCAATCGAGATGCCTAACGACGGGCTCTGGCCGCCGCTCCGGACCACGTCGACCTGATTGCCGTCGCACCAAACCGGATAGAGATGCCGGGCAATCCCCCGCCCTTCGAGTTTGAAACCGACCATTTTGCGAATCAGCCCCCGTTCCTTCTGGGCCCGGAGCGCCTCGGACCCCACAAACGGCGAGCCCTTGTCGAGCTTGACGATCCAGGCGAGCCCGGCTTCAAGCGGAGTGATGGTCTCGTCGATTTCCTGGCCATAGAGCGCGTAGCCCATTTCGAGCCGGAGCGAGTCGCGGGCGCCGAGCCCGATCGGCAAGGCGCCGACCTTGGTAACGGCCTCCCAAAGCGCCACGGTGTCTTTCCACCGGCAGTAGAGCTCGAACCCGTCTTCACCGGTGTAGCCGGTACGCGAGACGAAGCAATCGACCCCGCCGATCCGGCCTTGCCCGTGGTGGTAATACCCGATGGTGTCGAGCCCGATGTTCGAGATCGGCTGGAGCATGGCTTCGGTCTTGGGTCCCTGCACCGCCAAGAGGCCGATGTCGTCCGAGATGTCGCGAAGGCGGATGTTGGCGCCGCCTTTGAGTTCGACGATGTGCTCCCAGGCTTTGGCGCGGTTCGACGCGTTGACCACGATCATCAGTTTGTCGTCGAACCGGTAGACCGTGCAGTC
>JAYVJS010000214.1:0-8323 GCA_043769075.1 Gemmatimonadota bacterium
CCTTTGACGGCACCGCCGTCGACCTCCTCGAATCGCTCGGCGCGCCTGCCTACAAAATTGCCTCGTTCGAGCTGGTCGACGACGGGCTCCTCGGTCGAGTGGCCGCAACAGGCAAGCCGGTGGTGCTGTCGACCGGGATGGCCAATCTCGAGGAGATCGCCCATGCCCTCGAGGTGTTGCAGGCGGGTGGGTGCCACGATCTCGTCTTGCTCAAGTGCACCAGCAGCTATCCGGCCCCCGACATGGCGATGAACCTCGCGGGCTTGGCCTCGCTCGCCGCCATCGGCCGCTGCCCGGTCGGACTTTCCGATCATAGTCTCGGGCTCGTGGCGCCGATTGTGGCCGTGACCCTCGGGGCATCGGTCATCGAGAAACACTTCACCCTGGACCGCGCCGCCGGCGGAGTCGACAGTCATTTCTCCCTCGAACCGGCCGAGTTCGAGGCCATGGCTCTGGCGGTCGGCCGGGCTGAGGCGATGATCGGGCAGTCGACGCTTGGTGCCGGCTTGAGCGAAGAGGGAAGCACCACATTCCGCCGCTCTCTCTACGTCGTGGGCGATGTGGCCGAGGGCGACGTGTTGACGGCAGACACCGTCCGGTCGATCCGGCCGGGCTTCGGCCTGTCGCCAAGATATGCCCCCCTCATTATCGGCCGGCGCGCGGTGCGCTCGGCTGTCCGGGGCACCCCAGTGACGTGGTCGTTGGTCACCCGATGAAAACGATCATCACGATCGAGGCCCGGATGGGCTCCTCCCGCCTTCCGGGTAAGGTCCTGCGGCCGATCCTTGGCCGTCCCATGCTGGAGCTGATGATCGAGCGGCTCCAGCGGGCCCGGCTGGCCGACGGGGTCGTCGTAGCCACAACGGATCAGCCCGCTGACGATGCGATTGCAGCGCTCGCGACCGCGGTTGGCGTCGGGTGCCACCGAGGGAGTGAGACCGACGTTCTCGGCAGGGTCTTGGATGCGGCTCGGCTCGCGGGCGCGGAGTTGATTGTCGAAACCACCGCGGATTGTCCGCTCATCGATCCGGCGGTCATTGACCAGATGGTCGCGACGTTCCGAACCAATCCGGTCGACTACTGCTCGAATGTCCTGACGCCGACCTATCCCCGTGGGCTCGACGTGCAAGTGTTTCCCACCCGCGTCCTGGCTGAGGTGGCGAGGCTAACGAACGAACCGGCCGATCGAGAGCATGTCTCGCTCTACATCTACGAACACCCGGAGCGGTATCGCCTGCTCAACGTGGCAAGCGGGCTGCCGGCGGCGGTTCGCGACCTTCGCCTCACCGTCGACACCCCCTTGGATCTCGAACTGGTGGCCGAGGTGTTTGCGAGATTGTACCCGGTCGACCCGTGCTTTGCCCTCGCGGACATTTGGGCATTAATGGAGCGCGAGCCAAGGCTTCGAACCCTGAATCAATCCGTTCAACAAAAGACCGTCCGATGAGGATCATGCGATGACTACCGGTGAACAACTCGATACCTGGACTGCCGGATTCGGCCGTGAGTACACCGACCGCAACACGCTTTCGGTCGACGACATGGACTCGGCCTTTGGGCAGCAATTCGGGATTCGGAAGTCCGAAATCTTTCGTGACTTGGTGGGCCCGAGCCGGCTTCCATCGGGCCGGGTGCTCGAGGTGGGGTGCAACATCGGGCTCCAGCTTCAACTTCTCCACCGGGCCAATCCCGGCCTGGAGTTGCACGGCCTGGAACCGCAGCCCTACGCCTTGGCCCGCGCGCGGGCGCTGTCGCCTGGGATGGAGTTTCACCAGGGCAATGCGTTCGCCCTGCCGTTTCCGAACCGCTCGTTTGACCTGGTGATGACCCATGGCGTCTTGATTCACATCCACCCGGACGATTTGCCGAAGGCGATCACGGAAATCCATCGAGTGAGTCGCCGATACATCCTCTGCCACGAGTATTACGCTCCGGATACTGTCGAGATCAAGTACCACGGCAAGGACGGTCTGCTGTGGAAGACCGACTTCGCCAGGAAGTATCGGGAGCACTGTGCGGGGATTCGCGAGATCGCGGTTCGGTACTACCCGTACAGTGAGTCGGCCGGCGGGAGTACCCTGGTCGACCAAGTCGTCCTGATCGAGCGGGCCCCGGCCGAGTGAGGTTTCGGGCGGCGGTCATTGGTTGCGGCTTCATCGGGGCCGGTGGTGTCGTGCCGGAATCCGGAATCCAGTCGCACGCGGCGGCGTGGACCCATCACCCCGGTGCGACGCTGGTGGGTCTGGCGGACGTCGATGCCGTCCGGTTGGCCGACGCGGCGCAGCGTTGGGGCGCGCCGCGGTTTCAGTCGGTCGACGAGCTGCTCGATGCCACGGCTCCGGAGATCGTCAGTGTCAGCACCCCCGATGGAACCCATGCCGCGGTCCTGGACCGGGTGCTTGACGCCCCATCGGTGCGAGCGGTGTTGATGGAGAAGCCGCTGGCCCTCGATCTCAACGATGCTCGCCGGCTCGTCCGGAAGGCGAACGACCGCGGCGTTGTGCTGGCCGTCAATTATGTCCGCCGATTCGCGCCCAGTCACCGGGAGCTGCGTCGCTGGCTCGCCGGTGGACCCCTCGGGCCGATTGAGCTGGTCCGAGGCACCTACACCGGCGGGCTCAAGCATAACGGCACCCATTGGATCGACTTGGTTCGGTTTCTTGTGGGGGAGATCGCCGAAGTGCGAGGCTTTGGGCCGGTCGAACCGGCGACCACGGACTCGACCATTGACTTGGCGGTCGATTTTGTGTCCGGCGCTCGGGGGATGTTGCACGGCCTGAGGGTCAGCCCGTATTCGCTCTTCGAACTTGATCTGGCCGGGCCTGGCGGCCGGGTCCGCATTGTCGATGGCGGGCAGCGGGTCGAAGTCTTTACGCCGGCGCCGAGTCAGCGGTTTCCCGGGTTTCAAGAGCTGGTGCGAACGGCCGGCCCCTCGGGTGGCCTGGGCGACCTGCTGTTGCACGCCGCGACCGATGTGATCGACGCCCTCGGGACCGGCCGGGAACCGGCCGGAACCGGAGCGGATGCGGTGGCTGCCCTCGAATGGGCGACTGCGGGGATCGAAGACGCCGTAAGGAGGGATGCGAATGCTGCCGTTGCTCGGTAGTGTGGTGGGGGACGCCGGTGGGGCCGAGGCGCTGGTCCCGGTTCTCGAGTCGGTGGCCTGTCAAGGGGCTCTTGGCGGGATCGTCGCGGCCCCGCCGGCGGCCGATGTGTTGGGCCGGACCGGCCTCGCCTTCACGCCGGCGGCAGAGGTGCCACCGGGCAAGGAGGGCGAGTGGCTTGACTCCATTGGGGCCAAGGGCCTGCTGACCTCGACTTCCTGGGGCGCGAACCCGATCGAACTTGGGTTTGTCGAGGCGGCCAGGGAACGGCAGCTTCCAACCGCGGCCATCATCGATTTCTGGTCGAACTATCGGGCCCGTTTTGTGGCTGCGAACGGGGCCTTGATCCTACCAGACTGGATTCTGGTCCCCGATGAGGGCGCAGCCCTTGAGGCCGCCCGCGACGGTCTCCCCGTCGATCGGTTGGTCGCCGCCGGGAATCCCCATTACGAGCGGCTCTTGGGACGAAGCCTGGCATTCGGTCCCGACGAAGAGGTGGCCTTTCGACAGTCGGTCGGCGTCCCTGGCAAAGCCACTCTGATCGTCTTCGCCTCTCAGCCGATCCGGGAGCTCTATGGGGAGACGTTAGGTTACACCGAAGGCGGAGTGTTGACTGAAGTCCGCCAAGCGCTCCAGCAGGCGATGGAGTGGCTCGGCCATCGCGCCGTCCTGGCGGTCCGCAACCATCCCCGAGAACGGGACCCCGTTCAGCTCTCCTCCACCGCCGACGTCACGGTCCGGCTGGGCAATGGCGGCGACCCGCTGGAGTGGGTCCTCTCCGCCGATCTGGTGGTTGGGATGACCAGCGCGCTCTTGGTCCAGGCGTCGCTGATCGGCGGCCGGGTCCTCAGCGTCCAGCCCGGGCTTGTCGGGATCGATCGCTTGCCGACCAATCGGATCGGGCTGACGGAAGCGGTCTATGAGAGTGAAGCCATCGCGCCATCGCTGTACCGAGCCTTGGCCAGGCCGGCTCATCTCGGATCGGGGCGGGCGCTTCAACGACTGCGGGGAGCGGCGACGGGCGCAACAGCCCGGGTCACCCAAATTGCCTTGGACGTTGCCGCCGGCCAGCTGATCGGGGGCGCGGTATGACCCTCGCGATCGACGGCGGCCGGCCCGCGCGCCGCCGTCCCTTTCCGACTTTGAACACCATTGGGCCTGAAGAACGTCAGGCGGTACTGGAGGTCCTCGACAGTGGGGTGTTGTCCCAATTCGTCGGGGCGTGGGGGCCTGACTTCTTCGGCGGACCCCGGGTCCAAGCGCTGGAGTCAGAATGGGCCCGGTACTTCGGCTCCGACGCTGCCGTGTCGATGAATTCCGCGACCTCCTGCCTCTATGCGGCCGTCGGCGCGGCGGGGGTGGGGCCGGGAGACGAGGTCATCGTCTCGCCGTATACGATGAGCGCGTCGG
Source organism: Gemmatimonadota bacterium (assembly GCA_043769075.1). GTDB lineage: Bacteria > Gemmatimonadota > Gemmatimonadetes > Gemmatimonadales > GWC2-71-9 > SHZU01. Next base: position 4,515 of record JAYVJS010000214.1, read on the forward strand.
CGGCGGCGGCGATTGTCTACGGCGCAATCCCGGTATTCGCGGACATCGACCCGGACACGTTTTGTCTCGACCCGGCGTCAGTGGCCGAACGGATCACTGACCGCACGCGGGCCATCATCGGCGTCGATTTGTTTGGCCACCCGGCCCCTTGGGACCGGCTGCGCTCCGTGGTGGGCGGCGCTGACATTGTCTTGATCGAGGACGCTGCCCAAGCGCCCGGGGCACGGGCGGACGGTCGGTTCGCCGGCACTTTGGGCGACATCGGCGTGTTCAGCCTCAACTACCACAAGACGATTCACAGCGGGGAGGGTGGCGTCGCGGTGACCAACAACCCTGTCCTGGCTGAGCGGCTCCAAATGATCCGCAATCACGGCGAAGCAGTCGTGAAGGCGCGGGGCACCGAGGACCTCGTCAACATGGTCGGCTTCAACTACCGGATGACCGAAATCGAGGCCGCCATTGCGCTACAGCAGCTCCGGAAACTCGAGTCCCTCGTCGTACCCCGAGTTGCGGCGGCCGAGTATCTGACCAAGCGGTTGGCGCCGCTACCCGGTCTGACCCCGCCGCTGGTTCGACCCGGCGTCCGGCACGGCTACTACGTCTATGCCGTCAAGTACGACGAAGCGGTCACCGAGGTGCCGCGAGGTTGGTTGGTGACGGCACTCAAAGCGGAGGGCATCCCGGTTACTCCCGGATATGTCGAGCCGATCTATCGGCAACCGATGTATCAGCGAGGGATCGGGTTCGGCCGCCACGGATTCCCGTTCCGGCTGCCCGACGGGAGCCAGAGGCGGTATCCGGATGGAATCTGTCCAGTGGCCGAGCGAATGCACGAGCGAGAACTACTCTATTTGAGCTTTCTCCACGCCGGGCTTACCGAATCGGATCTGGATGACGTTGCGACGGCCTTCGAGAAGGTGCTAACGGCGGCCGATCGGGGGGTGTCGCTCCAATGACGCCGGACCCCGCCACCACCTTGCGTCGTCACTACCAGCAACGCTTCGCCACCCACGGCGACGGCCCGCTCGCGACCCAAATGAGCCGGGAAGGGCAGCGGTTCCGGTTTCTCAAGCTGTTTGAAATCGCTGACCTAGGCGGCCGATCGATCCTCGATGTGGGGTCCGGCCTCGGCGACATGTATCCCTTGCTGAAGCAACAGCATCCAACCGCCGAGTACCAGGGGATCGACATCGTCCCGGAGATGGTCGCCTGCGCGTCGGCAAAGTATCCTGATGTTCGGTTCCGAGTGGCGAACTTGCTTGAGCAGTCTGTGGACGAGTCATTCGACTATGTGTTGATGTCGGTTGTCTTCAACAACGCGGTTGCCGACCCGACCGGCTTTTTGGAGGCGCTCGTGAGTCGCGCCTGGGAGCGAGCAACCCGTGGCCTAGGGTTCAACTTTCTGTCGGCTCACGTCAATTTCACCGAAGACACGATGGCCTACCACGACCCGGCACGGGTGCTCGATTTCTGCGTCCGGCGGCTGTCGCGCCGGGTCCGGATCGAACATCACTATGAACGGTGCGACGTCGCCGTGTTCGTTTACCGATGACGGTGGCATCGTCGGCGGTGTCGCCGTGGACCGACCGGGACGCCTGGACAAGGTTTGCCGCAGGCTCGCCTCAGGGGTCGGTCTTTCTCCGGCCGGAATGGCTCGACGCACTCGACGTCGAGTGGACGCCCTGGCGCCTGGCCGGATCGCGTGACGAAACCCGAGCCGCGGCGGTCATCTTCACAACCGCCGACGGCCAGGGCGCCCGATCGCCGTTGCCGTTCTGCCTCTATCAAGGCGTCATCCTGCCCGCACCAGCCGCGGCGGGGGCGGTTCACTCGCGAGTCCACGAAACGCTCGACGCGACGAGCGCGCTGCTCGATGGACTGGCCGGTCAACCGGCGATGTCCTGGTGCCTTCACCCGTCGTTTCCCGACCTCCGGCCGTTTTCGTGGTTTCACTTCCATGACCCAGGCCTCGGTCGGTTTCAGGTCGAGGTGCGGTACACCGGCCTGATCCCCGTCGACGGGGAATTGGGGATACAGGACATGTTGGTTAGGGCCCGAAGCGCCCGGCGGCAGGAGTATCGGAAGGCTTCGGAGCGATTTCGAGTTGAGACCAGCGGCGATCTTGACCTGCTCGACCATCTGCACCGAGCGACGTTCGCACGACAGGGCCTTGAGCGCGATGATCGGGAGCAACATCTGCTTCGGCGCCTTACGGAGGCCGCGCTTGGCCACGGGTTTGGTGAGTTGCTGATTGCCCGTGCACCGGACGGGTCGGCGGCCGGGGCGGCGGTGTTTCTTTACGATGCTCACACGGCGTACTATCTCGTTGCGGCCAACCAACCTGCCTATCGAAACGCCGGGGTGTCGACGCTCCTGTTCTTGGCCGGGGTCAGCGCCGGGATGCGTCGAGGCATCAGGTCGGTGGATGTTGTCGGGATGAACTCGCCGGCCCGGGGCGATTTCAAGGCCAGCTTCGGCGCCGTGCCAGTACCGTATTTTGTCGTCCAATGGGAGCGGCCATGAATGTCGTCGCGGTGATTCAGGCCCGGATGAGTTCGAGTCGGCTCCCGGGGAAGGTGCTCGCGGACCTGAGCGGCGCCCCAATACTCGCCCGGGTGGTTGAGCGGGCTCGTGCCGCGAGTCGGGTCAACGCCGTGTGGGTCGCCTGCTCGAACAGCCCAGCCGATGATCCGATCGTCGATCGGTGCCTGGCCATCGGCGTCCCGTTCGTTCGGGGAGACGAAATGGACGTCCTTGGTCGCTTTGTCGCCGCCGCGGACGCGGCGGCGGCCGACATCATCGTCAGGCTGACCGCCGACTGCCCGCTCCTCGATCCCGACGTGATTGATCGAGTGGTGGCCGAGATCACGACGAACCCCGGTACCGACTATGCGTCGAACGTGACGGAGCGCTCCTTCCCCAGGGGTCTCGATGTTGAGGCGTTTACCCGAGTCGCGTTGCAGCGGATGGACCATCTCGGACGGTCGGCCGCCGCCCGGGAACATGTGACGATTCCGGTCCGGCTCGAGCACCCCGATGGGTTCGTGTCCCGGTCCGTCAAGAGCGGTGTCGATGATAGCGACCTACGCTGGACGGTCGACACGCCGGCGGACCTCGAGTTCGTTCGTCGAGCCTATCAGGCTCTCGGTTTGGCCGATCGCCCCCAGCCTTACGCGGCACTGGTGTCGTGGTGCCGGGCCAATCCGAAATGGGCCAACCTGGACCACGCGGCCACCTGGGACCCCAGTCGGTCCGGCTCGACCCCAATTGTCCCAATCCAAGGAGGCCGGCGATGAGTGCCGTGTTTGAGATGGCCCAACGGTGTCAAACGGCACTTGAGGCCGATCCGGAGAACCCCGCTTTGCTCCATCGCCTCGGCCGGTTGATGGGTCAGTTGGATCAATCGGAGCTCGAACTTGCTCTGGTAGGGCAGGCCATTGCGCGAGCGCCTGATGTGGCGTCGTATCATGCTGATCTCGGCGACGCCTTGCTCCGGGCCGGCCATGCGGTTGATGCCCGGGCGGCGTTTGAGCACACCTTGGTGATCGACCCCGGCAACGCCGAGGCCACCGCTGGCTTGGCCGATCTCCTGCTCGACCAAGGCGATGTGGATGGAGCCCGCGGGTTGGTCGAGGGCGGGATCGGGCCGACCGCCCGTTGGAACCGGGCAGTGGGCCGACTTGCCCTCATTGATGGGCAATCCGCTCAAGCCGTCGAAATGCTGCTTGGATATCTCGCCGCGGCCCCGACCGACTCGGCAGCCGTGTTCTACCTCGGGGTCGCGCTCCAAGCCGAGGAGCTGCTCGAGC
>JAYVJS010000215.1:0-4928 GCA_043769075.1 Gemmatimonadota bacterium
TCGACCGCGTTCGAGGGCCGCTGGCATCTGTTCACGCTCGACCTTGCCGCGGGCAGTACCCCGATCCAGATCAGCACCGATCATGACAGCAAGCTGCCGCGGTACTACTACAGCGTGTGGGACCACTTCATTTCGCCGACCTGGTCTCCGGACGGGCGCGAGTTGATCCTGGTGTCCAACGCCGGACGGATCTGGGGCAGCGGCGGATTCTGGCGTATGGCCGCGCGACCTGGCGCGGTGCCTCGGCAGATCTGGTTTGAGGAAACGACCTGGAAGGGCCGGCCCGATTGGTCGCGCGACGGCAAGCGGGTGGTCTACAGCTCCTATCTGGGCCGCCAATGGAATCAACTCTGGCTGATGACCAGCGACGGTGGCGATCCGTTCCAGCTGACGTACGGCAACTACGACAACACCAATCCGCGATGGTCGCCGGATGGGACCAAGATTGCTTTCATCAGTAATGAGTCCGGCAACACGGCCTTGCGAGTCATCAGCGTCCCGGGTGGCTCGGTTGAGGCGGTGGCGCCCAAGACTAGGGCCTTCAAGAGCGCGGTCTCGTCACTGGCGATTTCCGTGGTGGATCCGGCCGGTCGCCCGACGGCGGCCCGGGTGTCGGTGACGGACCCCGATGGCCGCGGCTACTTCCCCTCCGACGCCTGGGCCCATGCCGACGATCAGTTCGATCGGACCGAGCGCCGATTCGAACTGACCTACTTCCATACCGCGGGGTCGAGCCGGCTCGAGGTGCCGCCGGGTCGCTATGTCATCGAGACCACCAAGGGCCTCGAGTATGCCCGGCGGGTCGATACCGTCACCGTATCGGGGCAACGCGCCAGCCATCGGGTGGCGCTCCGGCGGATGATCGACTTCCCGGCCATCGGTTGGTTCAGCGGCGATTTGCACATCCACATGAACTACGGCGGCCACTACCGCAATACGCCCTTGCACCTCCGGTTTCAGGCCGAGGCCGAGGACCTTCATGTGGCGGAGAACCTGGTGGTGAACAAGGAAGCTCGGGTTCCCGACATCGAGTCATTCAGCGGCGCGTTGGATCCGGTGTCGACCCGGACGACTCTGATCAAGCACGACCAGGAGTACCACACCAGCTATTGGGGCCACTCAGGTCTGCTCGGCCTAACGACTCACTTTGTGGTCCCGGCCTACGCGGGGTACACCAATACCGCGGCCGCGAGCCTGTTTCCGCACAACAGCAAGGTGTTCGAGGTGGCCCGGGCCCAAGGTGGAGTGACCGGCTACGTCCATCCGTTCGAGTCGGTCCCGGACTTTTCCAAGGGCGAGACCACGACCCACGGCTTCCCGATCGATGTCGCACTCGGCCGGGTCGACTATCTGGAGGTGGTTGGATTCAGCGACCACCTGGCCGCGGCGGAGATCTGGTATCGCCTGCTCAACACCGGCATCAAACTCCCGGCGGGCGCTGGGACCGACGCGATGGCCAACTATGCCTCGCTCCGGGGTTCGGTCGGGATGGGCCGGGTGTTCGTCCAGTCCGGCACGCTCGAGTACGGGCGCTGGCTCGCGGCCTTGAAAGCGGGCCGGACCATGGTGAGCAACGGACCGCTCTTGACCTTCACGCTGGGTGGCCGCGGGATCGGGAGCACCATCCAACTGCCCGCCGGCCGCCATCAACTCGCAGCCAAGGTGTCACTCCGCTCGATCGTCGACGTTGATTCGTTGCAAGTGATTCAAAATGGACGGCTGGTCCACACCGTGGAGCTGAGTGGGTCGCTGAGAACGGCGGACGCGACCTTGAGCCTCACGGTGGACCGGAGTAGTTGGTTCTCGGTGCGGGCGTTTTCGCGCCGGTCACGCCACCCGACCCTCGACATCTATCCGTTCGGGACGACGAGCCCGATCTACGTCGAAGTCGGCGGGGCGCCGATCTGGTCCGCGACCGACGCTGAGTATTTCGTCCAATGGCTCGATCAGCTGGTGCCGCAGGTCGAGCGCCACCCGGGTTGGAATTCCGCCGCTGAGAAATCAGCCGTCCTCGACGATATCGCGAAAGCCCGGGCGGTATTCGTCTCCCGGGCTCGGCCGCGGTGATTCCAACCCGTCAGATTGAATGAGTGCCTTGGGCACGGTGAGCATCGCCCGCGGACTGTCGAAGTTAGGGGTTTGCTCGCGGGCCGAAGGGGAGCGATTGGTCGAGGCGGGACGGGTGACCGTCGGGGGACGGGTGATTCGTGACGTCGGATATCGGGTCCGCCCCGAAACCGATACCATCGCGATTGATGGCCAGCGCGTCGGCCAGGCGACCCGGGTCTACGTGGCGCTCAACAAGCCCCGCGGGCTGGTCACCACGCGCGAAGATCCCCAGGGCCGGCCCACGATCTATCAGTGCCTGGCCGATGCCGGGTTGCCGTTCGTGGGCCCGGTAGGACGCCTCGACAAAGCGAGCGAAGGCCTGTTACTGCTGACCAATGACACCCAGTGGTCGGCTCGGCTGCTTGACCCCGCCTCTCACGTCGACAAGGTGTATCACGTTCAGGTTCGGGGGCTGGCCGACGAGGCAACGGTCGCGGCGGTGGCCGCCGGCGTCGTCGAGCGGCCTTCGAATGAGCGGCTCGATGTGAAGCGAGTCTCGTTGTTGCGGGTTGGCTCGCGAAGCAGTGCTTGGCTCGAGATCGTACTCGACGAAGGAAAGAACCGGCACATTCGCCGGCTCTTTGCGGTGCTTGGCATCGATGTGCTTCGCCTAGTCCGAGTCGCGATCGGGGCGGTGGCGCTCGGCACCCTCGGCAAGGGTGCTTGGCGGATGCTTACCGAAAACGAGGTCCGGTCCCTCGATAGCAACCCGGTTAGTGGAGCTCCGCCGCGGCCCGATCGATCATCCCGGCGGCGGCCGTAAGCCGTTCGGCGATCCGCTCGATTTCGCGGCCGGCCTCATCCCAGTAGCCCTGCTCCAGCGCCTCCCGCACTGCCGGGAATGTCTTGACGCCATAGCCGGTGTAGTAGCCCGGTGCGTAGATCATGTGCTTGTACCAGGGCCGGCGGGGCAACCCCACTTCGCTGGTGAGGGCCTGCTCCACTTGGCGAAGAATCTGGTTGGCCGCGGCCTGGGCCCCGCTCGCTCGGGGCTTGGCCATGGCCGCTTCGTACCGGTCGGCCGCCCGGCGGAGGGTCGTCATGGCATTGTCGAGCGGAGCGAAGTTGAAATACCCCGGGACCGGTTCTCGAGCGGGCGCCTTCCTGGGAGACCGCGGATCGGTCGTGGCCGCGAAGAGACCCTCCTCGATTTGCCGGTTCCGTTCGATGATCTCGGCGCGCCGGCCCAAAGCGAGTGCCTTCACTTCGTCGAGATAGATCCCGTAGGTGTCGGCCATGTTGGTGAACTCGAACGGGAGAATCTCGGCGCTGGCGAGCCGCATGATCGCCGTTCCGATGGTTTGGGCCAGGGCCCGCGCGTAGACGAACGAGGTGTCGTTGAACCGGACGAACCGCTCGAAGGTATCGTAGGTCGAATGGTAGAGCCCGTCGCCGCCCTCCCCGCCGAAACCGACGTTGAGGGCCGGGAGCCCGACATGCTGGAGAAACGGGGAATAGTCCGAGCCGCTGCCTAACGCCCCGATCCGGAGATCGGTCCGGCTCCGGGCCTCTTCTCTCTGGGTCGGGCTTCCCTCGGCGATCCGGCGGAACTGGGCCCGTTTCCACGCCGACAGCCCGGTCTCGGGGTCGATGACGTCGCGGGCCACTTCGTTGATGAAACGCTCCAGCGAGTGGGACCCGTCCATCCCGAGATAGCCGCGCCCGTTGGTGTCGGTGTTGAGATACATCACGGCCTTCCGGGCCAGCTCGTCCCGGTGGGTCTCCACCCATTCCGTGCTGCCGATGATGCCCTCTTCTTCGCCGTCCCACGCGGCATAGATGATGGTCCGTCGGGGCCGCCATCCCTGCTTGAGGAGAGCGGCCATCCCTCGGAGTTCCTCCATTTCCGCCACCAGGCTCGAGAGCGGGTCACTGGCACCGTGGACCCAGCCGTCGCGGTGGTTGCCCCGCAAGATCCACTGATCGGGCGACTCGCTGCCGGGGATGGTCGCGATCACGTTGTGGAGGGGGACGCGCTTCCAGTCGAACACGAGCTTGAGATGAACCCGGGCCGGGCCCGGCATCCCGGTCTTGTAGGTAATCGGCAAGGCGCCACGCCACGCCGGTGGAACCGCTTCTCCGCCTAACGCGCTGAGCAGCGGCAGGGCGTCGCCGTAGGAGATCGGGAGGACCGGAATCTTGGTGAGCGTCTGGATCTGATCGAAGGGAAGCGGGGTAACCCCGGGGACCGATCCGCGACCGGGGGTCGAGGGATCGCCCGGACTCACCGGAAGGTCGACCACCGACCCCATCTGGACCCCATCCCGCGGGCGAAACGGCCCGACCGGGTAGACGTCTCCCTGGGCATAGCCGTCGTCGGCCGGGTCGGAGTAAATCAAGCAGCCGATGGCCCCGTTTTCCGCCGCCACCTTCGGTTTGGTCCCTCGCCACGCTCCGCCGTATCGGGCGATGACGATGGCGCCCTTCACGGAAATCCCGCGCCGCGCGAGCTCCTCGTAGTCAGCCGGGACGCCGTAGTTCACGTACACCAGCGGCCCGGTGACGTCGCCATCAATCGAATACACATTGTAGGGCGGAAGTCGCTCGCTGGTCTGGGCCGACGACGCATCACCCGCAACGGGCGATTCCTTGAGGCTGGCGACGAACTTGGTCGGCGCCACCAGCTCGACGAGGCGTTCCTTCGGAGTCGGGAACAGCACCTCGAATGCTTCGATCTTCGCGTCGAGCCCCCAGCTCCGATAGAGCTTGACCAGCCACTCCGCGTTGGTCTTGCCGTAGGGCGAGCCCAAATGTTGGGGACGGGCCGTCAGGACCTTGAGATAGGATCGCAGGCTGTCGGGTCGCGGGATGGCCTTGAA
>JAYVJS010000216.1:0-4521 GCA_043769075.1 Gemmatimonadota bacterium
GAGGAGTTGGCCCAAATTGTGACCCGGTCGGCCTCGATTCTGAATATCCCAGCCGAGGCCACGGGCGCCTTCGAAATCGCCAAGCGGAGTCGGGGCACACCGCGGATCGCAAACCGGTTACTGCGACGAGTTCGCGATTACGCCGAGGTTCGGGCTGACGGCATCATCACCCCGGCCGTCGCCGCCGCCGCCCTTGCCCGACTGAATGTCGACGAATTCGGCCTTGACGACATGGACGCCCGGATTCTCTCCACGATCATCGAGAAGTTTGGAGGCGGTCCGGTCGGCCTCCAAACGTTAGGTGCCGCCGTCGGTGAGGACAGCGGCACCCTGGAAGAGGTCTACGAACCCTACCTCCTCCAGCAAGGGTTTCTGGAACGAACGCCTCGGGGCCGGGTGGCCACGGCGAATGCATATAAGCGGTTCGGCATGACACCCCCGGCCAACCAGGGGTTGCTGTTTGAGTGAGCCGGGGTTTCGGGTCGCCGATTTCGACTACCACCTCCCGCCCGAACTGATCGCCCAAACCCCGAGCCCCGTCCGGGGCGGGAGTCGGCTCTTAGACGTCGATCGCTCCGGGGGCACCCTGGCCGACCGGGCCTTCGCCGACCTCGCGGATTTGATTCCAGCCGGCGACCTCCTGGTCCTCAATTCCACGAAAGTCCGGCACGCTCGATTGCTCGGGACCCGAGCCAGCGGCCGCCCCGCCGAGGTACTGCTGATCCATCCGGCGGCCGACGGATGCTGGATCGCAATGGGCCAGCCGGGGAGCGCCCTCAAACCCGGGAAGCGAATCACGTTCGGCGACGAGGCCGCCGTTGAGACCGTTGCCGTACTCGACGGGCCGAACCGCCTGGTGCGGTTCGTCGGCATTTCAGCGGAAGAGGCCATGACCCGGTTCGGTCGCTTGCCACTGCCGCCGTACATTGCCCGGGAGGCCACCCCAATCGACGATGAGCGCTATCAAACCGTGTACGCCGAGCGCCCTGGGAGCGTCGCCGCACCGACGGCCGGCCTCCACTTCACGCCCGCCCTGCTGACCCAGCTCGAGTCCAAGGGCGTCGGACTCGGCACCCTCGATCTTGAAGTCGGACCCGGAACCTTTCGGCCGATGGAAGGCGACGATCCGGCCCGCCACCCGATGCATCGGGAATCGTTCACGATCAGCGAAGAGCTGGCCGCACGAGTCGAAGCCACCAAGGTCCGGGGTGGCGCCGTCTGGGCCGTCGGTACGACGGTCGTCCGGGCACTCGAATCAGCGGCGACCGAAACCGGGCTGACGCCGGGGGCGCAGGACACAGCCCTCCTCATCTTGCCGGGTTTCCGGTTCCGGATCGTCGACCGCCTGATCACCAATTTCCACCTTCCGAAGTCCACCCTCCTGATGCTGGTCAGCGCCTTCGGCGGGGTCGCCGCGATCCGAGCGGCATATCAACGGGCCGTGGCCCAGCAATACCGCTTCTACTCGTATGGCGATGCCATGGTGATCCGGTGACGGCGTTCGACTTCGACCTCACTCACACGGACGGCGATGCCCGGGCCGGCACCCTCCACCTGCCCCACGGCGACGTCGCCACACCCGCCTTCATGCCGGTCGGCACGTTGGGTGCGGTCCGAGGACTCCATCCTGCCGAAGTCGCCGGCGCCGGGGCCCAGATTATCCTCGGGAACACCTACCACCTGCACCTGCGCCCCGGCGAGGATGTCGTCCGAGCGTTGGGCGGCCTCCACCGGTTCACGACCTGGCCGAAACCGATGCTGACCGATTCGGGCGGCTTTCAGGTCTTCTCACTCGAAACGCTCCGACAGATCTCCGAGGAGGGCGTTGAGTTCACCAGCCACGTCGACGGCAGCCGGCGGTTTCTCAGTCCGGAAAAGGCGATGGAGATCCAGTGGGCCCTGGGGGCCGACATCGCCATGGCCTTCGATCATGTCGTGCCCGGGGGGTCAGCCCACGGCCACGCCGAGGAAGGGATGGAGCGGTCGCTCCGGTGGCTGGCCCGGTGCCGGACCCGACATGCCGAGCTGTCGGAAGGGTCGATCGCCCAGACCCTCTGGCCCATCATCCAGGGCGGAACGTTCGCTGATCTCCGCCTCCGGTCCCTCGAAGGCACCTTGGCTCTTGGCCCGTGGACGGGAACGGCGATCGGGGGGCTTTCGGTGGGCGAGCCGAAGCCGGTCATGCACCGGGTCCTGGAGGAGCTCGGACCCCGGCTGCCCCGGGACCGCCCACGTTATCTTATGGGGGTCGGGTTTCCGGAAGACCTCGTCGAGGGAATCGCCCGGGGCGTTGATGTGTTCGATTGCGTTGCCGCGACCCGCAACGGTCGCCACGGCAGCGCCTGGACCATGAACGGCCGGGTCAACATCCGGAAAGCCGCGAACCGAACAGCCGAGGAACCGCTCGATTCGGCCTGCGACTGTGAGACCTGCAACCGGTTCTCACGAGCGTATCTCCGGCATTTGTTTGTGTCGGACGAGATTCTGGGACTCCGGCTGTTGTCCCTCCACAACGTGCGGTTCCTGGTCCGGATCGGCGAGCAGGCGCGCGCCGCGATCATGGAGGGCCGCTTTACGAACTGGCGCCACGATTGGATCGGGCGCTACACCCAAGGTGGTGACTGATGACTTCGACGCTTCTGGCTTTCATGGCTCCGACCGACTCCGGCAGCGCCGGCACGATCATGCTGGTCGGTCAGTTGGTCCTCCTGTTCGTGATCTTCTACTTCCTCTTGATCCGGCCCCAAAGCCAGGCTCGGAAGAAGCACGCCGAGTTGCTGGCGGGCCTCAAGAAGAATGACGAAGTCGTCACGGCCGGTGGGTTGATCGGGAAAGTGAAGGAAATCAAGGACAACCGGATTACGATCGAGACCGGCACCGCGACCGTGGTCGTCGAACGGGGCCGGATCGTCCAGATTGGGAGCGAGGTCTCACCGGTGGCCGCCCAATAACATGGCCCTGCTGGACATCCACCTGTTAGGCTCGGCCCCGCTCCGGGCCCGGAGTACCGAGCTGGCCGCGGTCGACGACGCGACCCGGCAGTTCATCGCGGACCTCTTCGAGACGATGGACGCCGCCAAGGGCGTCGGGCTCGCCGCCAACCAGGTCGGCGTGACGAAACGAGTCGCCGTGGTCGGGGTCGAGGCCGATCGGTTCGCGATGATCAATCCTGTCATCGTCAGCGCGGAGGGGCGGGCCCGGGCCGAAGAGGGATGTCTGTCGATGCCGGAGGTCTACGGCGAGGTCACCCGCCCCGAACGGGTCGTGTTGGAGGCCCTCGATGAGCAGGGCCAAGCGTTCCGTCGCGAACTCGAGGGCTACGTTGCCCGGGCAGTCCAGCACGAGATCGATCACCTCGACGGGATCCTCTTCTTCGACCACCTGAGCATCCTCAAACGCGAGCTGCTCCTTCGCCGGTGGAAGAAAGACAACCGCGGCAAGGGCGTTATCCGTAAGGTCGTGCCCGAGGAAGACGACCCAACGAGATGAAGATCGTGTTCTTCGGTACGCCCGAGTTCGCGGTCAAAAGCCTCGAGACCCTGCTAGCCCTCCCAGTCAATGTGACGGCGGTCGTGACCCAACCCGATCGGCCCCGAGGCCGATCGCACTCGACCTTCGACCCCCCTCCGGTCAAGCGTTTTGCCCTGGCCGCGGGAATCCCGGTGCTCCAGCCGGAACGGCCGAACAGCCCTGAGTTTGTTGATAGGCTTCGGCAATTCAGCCCCGACCTCGGCGTCGTGGTAGCCTACGGCCACATTCTCAAACCGGCGGTACTCGAGGTCCCCAGGCTCGGTATGATCAACGTCCACGCCAGCCTCCTCCCCCGTTGGCGCGGCGCCGCGCCGATCCAGTGGGCCATCGCCCACGGCGACCAGACCACCGGCGTCACCATCATGCAAATGGAAGCCGGCCTCGATAGCGGCCCGATCCTGCTCAGCCGAGACCTCACGATCGGGCCGTCGGAAACCGGGGGCGAATTGACAGCCCGGCTCGCAACGTTAGGTGCGGCCGCCCTCGGGGACGGGATCGGCCTGCTGGTGAGGGGCGCCGGGACCTTTCGACCCCAAGACCATGGTGCCGCGACCATGGCGCCGAAAGTCGGCCGCGAGGTCGGGCGGATCGATTGGACCCGGCCGGCCGATGAGGTGGCCAATCGGATTCGGGCGTTCGATCCCGTTCCCGGCGCCTGGACGACCATTGCCGGCCGCGACGTGAAATGCTTTCGGCCCCGGATCCTCAAGGGTAACGGTCAGCCCGGCACCGTCCTGTGGCAAAGCCCGGAGCTGGTGATCGCCGCGGGATCGGGCGGGGTCGCCGTCGGCCAGGTCCAGCCCGCCGGCAAGCCTCGGATGGACACCATCGACTGGCTCCGGGGGCGGCCGCTGGCCCTGGGCGACCAACTCGGATGAGACCGCTGCCCCGCCTGCTTGCCGTGACTGATGACCGGATCGTTGCCGCCGAGGACTTTCCGGTCAGAACCGCCGCCATCGCCTCCGCCGGCCCGGCCGTTGCCATCGTGGT
>JAYVJS010000217.1:0-7441 GCA_043769075.1 Gemmatimonadota bacterium
GGACAGCGCCGAGATGTCCGGCCGCCGCCGCGTGATGGAGCGGAGTCGCATGGGAGTGAAAGCCATCCGGATTGAGCCGGTTGGGGTCCTCGCCGGCTCCCAGGACAAGTTGGAGGACATCGACGTGGCCGAGCTGGGCGGCCAAGGCCAGGGCGCGGTGCCGGCTCAGCGTGGTCGCAGACGGGAGCAACGCCGCCGCGTCGGCGGTTCGGCCGAGGCCGGCGGCGGCTTCGAGTTGGGTCACAGCGGCCCCCCTGGCGACGAGAGCAGCGGCGGCGTCTTTGAATCCGAACACCAGTGCGGTCATCAGGGGAGAGGTCCACGACGTCGAGTTGCCGGCTCCGTTCAGATCCGCCCCGTGGTCGAGCAACAGGTGTACCAGCGGTACTTGGACCCCGGCGGCGGCGGGGGGCGAACTCGACACCAGCAGGCTCAGCGTGGCGCATTGGCCGCCATACATCCCGGCGAGGGCGTCGGGAGCCGCGCCCGCGGTCAGCAACATCGTCGCGACGGCGACGGCGTTAGGCGGCGACAGCTGGCGGTAGCTTTCGACACCGTTGGCCCCGATGTAGTGGAGCAGCGTGGCACCATGGACGGCCGGGTCGTGGCAGGTAACGCGGGTCGAGCGGGCCTTGACCAACCCGGGGTCGCGTCGGAGCAGGGTTTCCAGAGCCGCTTGGTCTCCCGTGATGACCGCTTCCACGGCCGATTCGAAGGCGTGGACCGGCGAGCCGTCGGCCTCGGCGACCAGCGTCGAAAGCGCATCCCAGTCGCGGAAACTGAACCCCCGAGCCACCGAGAGCCGGGCGTCGTCGATGGTCAGGGCGGCGTCGCGAATCTCATCGTTGGAGAGTTGGCGGGGGAGCCATGTGACGGCCGCATCGAGGAACCGGGGATGGGTTTGGTGGAAAATCTCGATCGCTTGGGGGTCGCCCGCCCGATGGCCCGCGAGCAGTTCCACAGCCTGGCGATCGTAGGCCTCGAGGGGTGATCCGAACGGAAGCGGCCGAGTCGTCATCGGCCTACTTCGTGATCACGAGAATGGCCCCGGCATGGAACTCGACGCCGTATCGGTTGGCCGCATCGGGCCCGCTGAGGTATCGAATTTCCCGGAGGCTGCTGACGGGAATGCCCCGGAGCTCTTCGAGTCCACCCCGAGGGACTTCGTCGATCAGCACGCCGGGGCCTTCGCCCCACAGCGGGTTGTTGCCGGGCGCCGATTTCGATCGCACCTGGAAGAACCGCGGCCTGAGGAGCTGAACCACATCATAGGCGTTGGTGGCCTGGCTTTCGATCTGCTTGATCTCCCACGCGGCAATGACTGTGGGCTGCTTTTTGGGGGTCTTCTCGGTCTGCTGATCGGGCTCTTGCGCCAGTAGCACGGTGGCCGTCGTCAGCGCGGAGATGAAGGTGAAAGCCGTCGTGCGCATGGCCTGCCCTTTCAGTATAGTAACCCCGCGAACGGGGAGTGGTTGGTTGGCGTTCACTGGTTGCCAACCCGGAGCGGAATAGTATTGGACGGAATCTGGAACCCGTGGCGAGTGCGGAGGACGGCTATCACCGTGTAGTCGCCATCTGGAAAGGCCGGGATCCCGTTTTTGAGCTCAGTGGTGTTCCAGGAGAGGATGGCTCCAACAGGGGAGGGTATCGCAGGATCCCAGGTGCGGCCGGGGGGGAGGAGCGAGGTGCCGCTTGGGCCCGAGACGGCGAGCGCCCCGGAGGCGATGTCGTCGCAAAGCCCCCCGCCGGACTGAATCGTGACCTCGACTGTCCCGACAACTTTCCCGAGGTCGACTGGTTGATGATCGGTTGCCCGATTGATTGACTGGACTTGTACCAAGCTCACGGCCGGCACGATGAGGGTTATCGGGGCCGTGGCCTGTTGCGAGGGGTCCCGCTTGAGAACGGCGCGCACGGTGGTAGGCCTGCCGATGAGGCAGGACACCACCGTGAGAAGGCCGCTCGGGGCAATGTTCGCTAGACTCGTGTCGGCCACAGTCCAGGTGAACTGCTCGGCCGGCACCGGCACGTCATTGATATCGACTTGAAACTGGACCGTCGCGCCGGGGCCGGCTTGAATTCCCGACGGCCGCAACCGAAGCGCTGGAGGCGGGCCGGTCGGAGGCGGGTCGGCCGGACTGCAGGCCGTCAGGAGCCCGAGAATCAAGGCCTGGAAGGTGAAAGCAGCCGAGCGCATGGCCAGCCTTTCAGCGCGGGGTGTGGACAACAACGGTGGTTCGAAGGTAGCCCCCGGGCTGGCTCGGATCCAGATGGAATCCGCCGTATTCAGTGCGCTGCGTCGCACTCGATTCAAAGCCGGCCCATCCACCGTGGGGCTCCAATCATTTGCGCCGCACCGACGTGTTCTTGGGCCAGTACACGAACTCCGGCTCGTAGCAAGTGCCCTCGAGGTCGGCGACTCGATCGCGGAGGTAGGTCTGGGCGTCGCTGACGGCGGCATTGTAAACGGAGGGCGCAATCTCTTTGAGAAAAAACTCGAGCAACGAGGCAACCTCAATGTCTCCGACCTCGGCGGCGAGGTTCTCGGTGCAGTAACGCCGGAGGGAAGCAACGGCTTGCTTCTTGTCGTCGTCTGGTAACACCACGGCCATCGATCGCTCCCTGGCGGAGGAGAAGTTTGTCCACCAGCTTACTCTGGTCCGGACTCGAATGTCCACCCTCGTCGAAGGAGCGTCGAAGTGAGCTCATCCTCCGTGTCCCGCCGAACGTTCGTGGGGTCGATGGCCGGCGCCGCGGTGTTGGGCCGGCGGTTTTCGCTCCTCGACACCCCCGCCAGTCTGATCCTCTACGACGGAGACGTTCATCTGGTCGACCGGACGTTTCGCCGAGTCGAGGCCATTGCCCTCGGGAACGGGCGAGTGGTGGCCGCCGGATCGACGGCGGCGGTGCGGCGGCTGGCCGGGGCCCGAACGGAATCGATCAACCTCCGCGGGCGCACCGTCCTCCCGGGCGCCAATGATACCCACCTCCACGGTCTCCTCTGGGGGTATGCTGCGCCCCCGTTCACGGTCGACGTGACCTATCCGACCGTCCGTTCGATCGCCGACGTGATCGAACGGGTCCGCCAGGCAACCACGTCCCGCTCGGCGGGGCAGTGGATCCAAGGAAACGGATGGGACCAGCGGTACTTTGCCGAGGGGCGAGCCCCGACTCGGCAGGACCTCGATCTCGCCGCGCCTGACCATCCGGTGGTCCTCAATGAATTCTCGTTCCACGCGGTCTGGGCGAACTCAAAGGCGTTGGCCCTGGCGGGCATTACCCGTGAGACCCTGCCGACGTCGGGCGGCATCATCGTGAAAGACGGAGCCGGTGAGCCGACGGGGGTGTTGCTGGAGGAGGCCTCGGACCTGGTCCGGCGGGTAATCCCGCCCTACTCGGCGGCGGAGCGCAAGCAGGGATTCGAGAATGCCATGGCCCTGATCGCGTCCAACGGGATCACCAGCTACACCGATCCGCTGCTCGACTCCGACGGAATCGCGTTCTATGCCGAGATGGCGGCGGCCGGGAAGCTCAAGGGGCGGGTCACGATGCTGTTGGGCGGCGGGCGGTCGACGGCCGACCTCCGGTCAGCGTTAGGCGGACTCCGGCCGCCGACCGGGGTCGATCCGCGCTGGTGCCGGCTGGCCGGGGTCAAGATCGTGGCGGATGGCATTCCCACCAACAACAAGACGGCGTGGCTGCGTCAGCCCTACGAGGGCGGCGGTAACGGCGCTCTGCTGGTCGGTGAGGGGACTGACGCCGAGCGGGTGGCCGAGCTCGAGTCGATGATCGCCATGGCCCACGAGGCGGGGTGGCAGGTCGGGACCCATGCGACCGGCGACCGGACCATCGATGTCACGGTTCAGGCGTACGCCAAATCGCTGGCCAAGAGAGCCGACCGAGACCGGCGGCACTATCTGATTCACGCTGACTTGGTTTCGCCCGCCACGCTCCGCCGGATGGCGAGGCTTGGCATCGGCGCCAACTTCAACTCGACGATCAAGTATCTGATCGCTGACGGACAGGTCGCGAGCATCGGCGCCGCGCGGGCGGCGTATGAATGGCCGTATCGAACCGCGCTCCGGTCGAAAGTGATGGTGACGACCGGTTCGGACGCCCCAGTGACCGATGGCAACTGGCGCCAAGGTCTCGCAACCTGCGTGTCCCGGAAAGGGAAGCAATCGGGCGCGGTGTCGGGCAGCTCGGAACGGATTTCCCTCGATCAAGCGATCTGGTCTCACACGGCGGCGGGTGCGTGGCAGGATCACGCCGATCGATGGAAAGGGACGCTGGCTCCAGGGATGGCGGCCGACCTGATGGTGCTCGATGGGCCGATCGGTCAGGTGGATCCGGATGGCATCGGGGCGATGAAGCCTGACCTGACGGTCGTCAACGGGCTGGTGGTGTTCCAGCGATAGTTACTATCGTTCCATTCTCTTCATCGTCGGAACCGGACTCGCCAGGCGATCGGCCCGGCCCCCTCGGTGATGGTTGCGGTGACCGATCCCGGGCGGCGACCACCAAGCGAGGCCTTGCCCGCAGATGTCTCGACGGCTTCCGCGGTCCATCCCTCAGGCTCCGTTAAATACAGAGCGTAGTCGTCCCCTTGCACCACCCGACTGGTCCCTTCAAGGATGTCGCCATTCCAACGGACACTCTCTAGGTCAACTCCGCCGCACGTCACATGTCGGCTGGTGGCCAGGACCTGCGGGTGAGTCTGGCGCTCACGGAGGCAGAGTACCTGAACCTGAAAGACCGGATCGACCGGACCGGCCACCAGCGCATCGCGGAACCCACCGAGGAAACGTCGACCCCAGAAATCGAACGCCAGGTACTCGCGTCCCGGGGTCAGACCCAGCTCAGCGACCGAGATCGAGTCGGGCGCGCCGGCGGTGCGAGCCAGCACCGTCCAGTGTTCGAACAGGCGGGCGATGTCCAGCTGGTAGAGGGTCTGTTGGAGTCGCTGGTCGGCCTCGAACGGCCGGGGTCCCGAACCGCTCACCTCGTGATTGACCATCGCGAGGCGGCTGGTGCGTGACGGATCGATGTCGTACACCTGTCCCGGCACAGTAAACAGCACCGGCGCCGCCCGGCGGGCCGCCTCGACCCGATCGGTGCGATACACCTCCGGCCGATCGGTGAGCATCAACAACGAGCCGGTCAACGAGGTGAGCGTGGCCGACCGGTAGCCGTCGGCCCGAGCGATTTCGATGTGGTCGGGATCGTTTCGCCAGACCACATTGTTGAACGAGTTGAACTGGGCAAAGCCGCCGTACCCAAAGCCGTCGTCGCCGAGCCGGGTGGCGTCGATCAGACCGATCAGTTCGGGGCGGGGGCCCCACGATGCCAGTAGAAAAGCGTCCCGGCCGATCACGTCACGAATTTGCTGGACGAACGACCGATAGACCGCGACTCGATCGAGGCCGCGTTTGGTGTAGAAGTCGGCGTTGCTGTTGTAGCCCTCGTACCGGAGATGACGGAGCGCGTCGACCTTGAAATAGCTCCACCCTTGGGTCTTGAGTTGACGATACACCGGGAGAACGACGTCTCGCATTGTCGCCGGGTTGGCGGCGTCCAACACGGCACCGACCCAGTTGCCCCGCGCGGGTTTTCCGTCGGGCGTACGGACGAAGTATTTCGGGTGTCCGGCGGCCCAGGCGGAATCGGCGAACGCCGTGTTGGTCCACAGCCCCGGCTTGAGCCCGTGCGAGGCGATGTACTCGCGGAGTCCCGGAAGCCCAGCCGGAAACTTCTCGTTCGTCATGAGCCAATTGTCCGGTACTCCGATCGGAAGACGCTGAAAACCGTCATCGATCTGGACATACTCGTAGCCGAACGGGGCCAATCGCTCGGCAATCGCGTCGACGGCCGCATGGACATCGGTCTCGGTCACCCGGTCCTTGTAGGCATACCAGGAGGTCCATCCCGCCACCGATCGGGTCCACGGCGCATAGGTCCACGGCTGGTAGGCGGCGAGCTCGCGGTGCTTCTGGTAGAATCGCGGTCGGAACCGGAGCGTTACCTCACCGCCGGTCGCCTCGACGGTAAATGCTGTGGAGTCGCCGCCGGCGACCGGGGTGATCTGGGCGGCCGACGGAAAATCCAGACTGAGCAGCCAGTCGTTGGTCCGCGAATACACCCCTCGGTTGAGGCGGTTGTAGCTTGGCCCGACACTGTGCCGGACGATCGGCAGGCCGTCTTCCCTTGGGTCGGGGTCGACGGCAAAGGCGTCCGCGGTGGTACGGATCGTCCCGCGGAGGGTGACTCGATCGTCGCCCGCGGTCCAGCTGATGATTTGGGTAATCCGGCCGCCGGAGGAGTCAACCAGGATCCGAAGTCGTGGCGATCCTGCTCCGGTCGACGATAGCTGCGCGCTCAAAATGACGGTACCCTGGTACCGGAGGATCACCTCGGCCCCTCGGACGCTGACCACGGCGGGAGCGTTAGGTGGCGGGGCGCCGGCCAAACCTAGCAGCAGCGCCGCGATCATCGCCGCGCCAGGCCCAGCATCAGCCCCCCAAAGGCGAGCATAACCATGCCCCACCATCGATTGAGGTGCTCGGCGTACCCCGCGGCCGTTGGGCCGAACCCAACGAGGAGGAGGCCGAGGACGACAAAGAGTCCGCCGATTGGGTACCGCAGGTCCATCTGGCCGTGGGCGTTCACCTGGGCTCCTGGGTGGTGGTCATGCGAACAGAACGTTGAGGACGACAGTCATGACGAGTACCGTCACCGCGAGTACAGCGGGCCGATCGATCCACCGCAGGTTGTCATCCGGAGGGCGGTCGGTCAGCGAGTACACCAGACCGCGGAGCTCCTCATCCGGCCGCGGCCGGGTCAGGAGGCTCACGACGACCGTAACGGCAAGGCAGGTTGAGAAGGCGACGATCGCGGTCCAGAAGGTCTGGGCCAGCTCGCTCGGATAGGTGTGGAGCAAACCGAAGTAGCCGCCTTTGACGCCGGGCACCGAGCCGGTGGCCAACGTGAGGCCGTGGTGGAGTGCGGCGGCGGCGATGCCCGACACCAGGCCGCTAAAGGCGCCGTGACCGGTACTTCGGCGCCAAAACATCCCGAGGGCAAAGGTGGCGAATAGCGGAGCATTGACGAACGCAAACACCAGCTGGAGGAAATCCATGATGTTGTTGAAGGCGCCCGCGACGTACGCCGCCGCGACCGAGAGGGCAATCCCGCCGACGGTGGCGACTCGGCCCATCCACAGATAGGGCCCATCGGACGCCCCGGGGCGGAGGTGGGTCTGATAGATGTCGTAGGTCCAGACCGTATTGAAGGCCGTTACGTTGCCGGCCATCCCCGACATGAACGAGGCGATCAACGCGGTCAGACCAAGGCCGAGCATCCCGGTCGGAAAGAGCCTAACGAGCATCATCGGAGTGGCGAGGTCGTAGTCGAGGACCACCTGCCCGGCCGAATCGAGCAACGG
>JAYVJS010000218.1:0-8355 GCA_043769075.1 Gemmatimonadota bacterium
CGATTGCGCTGATGGCCGTTACCGTCCCGGTCGCGCTGATGGGCGCGGTGTTCTATCTCCGGACGGCCGCATTATCTTCCGCTTCCATCACGCCAGCCACCCGATGAGCCATCGCGTCGTTTCGAAGCGGGCCCAAGCCCTCCATCATCAGATCATCGTGTGGGATGCCCACTGCGACAGCCTTCAACGGGCGGTCATCGACGGGGTCGACCTCGGGGTGGCCAGTAACGCCCAAGCCGATCTGCCGGCCTGGAAGGCCGGGGGCGTTCGAGCCCAGGTCTTTGCGGTGTGGTGCGATACGATCTACGGCAACGACCACGCTGCCCGCCGGGCCCTGGAACAAATCGCGGCGTTCCATCAGTTTCTGGCCAAGTACCCCGACCAAGTCGAGCTCGCGATGACCGGTGCCGATGTCCGGCGGATCGCGGGAAGCGGCCGGCTCGCCGCCATGCTGGCGATCGAAGGCGGCCTGGCGATCCAAAACGACCTTGGCTTGCTCCGAACCTATGCCCGGCTTGGCGCGACCTCGATGACGCTGACCCACTCGGCCTCGATCGACTGGGTCGACTCCTCGACCGACGTGGAGCGGTGGGGCGGCCTCAATGAACTCGGCCGTTCGGTCATTGCGGAACTCAACCGGCTCCGGATGATCGTCGATTTGTCACACGTCTCCGACAAGACGATCGACCAGGTGACCCGGCTCTCGACCGCTCCGGTGATCGCCTCCCATTCGTCGGCTCGGGCGCTATCGAACCACCCCCGGAACGTCTCCGATGAATTGGCCCGCCGAATCGCCGACACCGGCGGCTGCATCGGGATCAATTTCTACAACGAGTTCATCGATCAGGCCTACTGCGACTACATGGCCGGTCGGGCGGATGGCATCCTCAAGGCGCTCAACCAACCGACCGCGTATCGTCCGGACCAGCTGGACCAAGCCGCGGCCGACCGGCTCCGCCATTTCTTCCACGACATTCCGTTTCGGCCCCGGTTCGAGCTGATCCTCGACCATATCGATCATCTGGTGAAGGTGGCCGGGATCGATCACGTTGGGATTGGGGCGGATCTCGATTCGTGCCTCATCCCGACTCCCGAGGGAATCGACACCGTACGCGATTATCCGAACCTCACCGAGGGCTTGACCCAACGGGGCTACGCCGACTCGGATCTCGAGAAGATCATGGGTGGGAACTTTCTCCGGGTCTTTACCGAGGTCCGGGGCAGCTAGAATGCCGGCCCGGAAGTATGACCGGAAGATCTGTCTGCTCGGCGCCTCCGACGTCGGCAAGACGAGCTTGGTGAGACGATTCGTCGAGGGGATTTTCGAGGACGGATACCTGAAGACGATCGGGGTCAAAATCGACCACAAGATGGTGACCGTCGGCGACGATCGCCTCAACCTGGTGGTGTGGGACATCGAAGGCGAGACCGAGCACCAAAGCCTCCGGCTTCGCTATCTCCGGGGCGCCGCCGGCTACCTGTTCGTTGCTGACGGCACCGCGGCCGGCACCCTCCAAGTTGTCAAGCAGATGCTGGCAAAGGTCTCTGACCTCACGCCGGGTGTGCCATCCATGTTGCTGCTCAACAAGGCCGACCTCCGGGCCAACTGGGTCCTTGATCCCTCGGAGATTGCGGCCTTGGAAGGGGCGGGGTGGGCGATTTGCCGGACCAGTGCCTTGACCGGCGAGGGGGTTGAGGACGCCTTTCTGCAACTGGCCGCGAAAGTTGGGCCCCGGCCTCATCCGCCTGAGTAGTCGGCGAAGTATCGCCCGGGCGTGGTTTCGAACCGGGCTTTGAAGGCGGCGACAAAGGCACTCGGGCTCTGGTAGCCGGTCTCGGTGCTGACTCGTTTGACCGGAACACCCTGGGCCAGCAATCGCAACCCATGGAGGAACCGGGCCTCGCGGCGCCAAAGCCCGAAGGTCATGCCGGTTTCCGACTCGAACGACCGCTCCAGCGTGCGAAGGCCAAGCCCGAACCGCCGGGCCACGGCCGCATTCCCTAACGACGCCGACGGACGGTCGGAGCAGTACTCAGCCACCCGTCGGAGTACCTCGCTCATCGGCATCGGCAAGCCTAACGTCGGCACCGGCTGGGTTTGGAGCAGATCCACGATCAAGAGAGCGATAGCCCGGTGCTCGGCCTTTCGGCGATCGAGCGCCCCCTCCTCGCAGGTTCGAACGATCAGTTCGCGCAACAGGGGCGCGACGGTGATTACCCGGCTGGCCGACAGCCGATTGGTGGCGGCGGAGGGCCTGAGATAGAGCGTCGCGAAGGTCGAGGCCCCGGTGAATTTGATTCCGTGCCGGACGCCGGCCGGAGCCCAAATCGCCCAGTGCGGCGGCACGACCCAGAGACCCTGCTCGGCCGCGACGGTCATCACCCCGGCCGTCGAGTAGATCAACTGGTGCCAAGGGTGGCTATGGGGCGCGATCACGTGGCCGGCGCGGATCGCTACCCGGAGCGAGCGGGCCACGAAACAGGGTTCGTCCCTAGCACGCAGACGTTTTGTCGACATTTCATGGCATAATAGCGCAATTGCGCCAGTTCCGCAGCGAGAGTATCGTAACCGGCATGACTAACAACATCACCTCATTCGCCATCCACGTCGCCGACGTCCAGCGGGCTCGCCGATTCTACGAGGCCGTATTCGGCTGGACCTTCGAGCCCTGGGGTCCGCCCGATTTCTACTTGATCCACACCGGGCCGGCCGACCAGCCGGGGATTCAGGGCCTGATGCACCTCCGCCGGGAACCGCCCGCGCCCGGAGGCCCGAATTGCTTCGAGTGCACGGTTTCTGTCACCGACGTCGACGCCATCGCGAAGGCCGTGGCGGCCAACGGCGGCCGGATCACGATGGAGAAGTCACCAGTCCCAACGGTGGGCGAGCTGATCTACTTCGAGGACCCGGAAGGCAACCGGGTAGGGGCGATGCAATACGACACCCCGCCCCGGTAACGAGCGGGGCCGAATCATCCGGCGGCGGAACCTCGTATAATTCCCCGAGGTCAACCAATTCCACCCCGAGGTCCGCCATGTCGCGTTTCAGCCACTTCGTTGCCCTGCTCGCTTTGCCGTTAACCGCCCTCACGCCCGCCCGGGCCCAGACCGCCCCAAACTTCGCGGGGAACTGGGCCATTGCCGGCAACCTGGCCGTTCCGAACTTGACCGGCACCTGGGTCATGGCCGCCGACAAGAGCGATTTCGGTCCCATGCCGGCACCCAAGGTCCGAACCGACGTCGTCGACCACAAAGAACCGAACCTGACGATCAAGCGGACGGTCACCGGCCCCGACGGTACCCCCGCGGTCGTCGACCTCAAATACGCCGTTGACGGCAAACAGTACACCAACACCACGCCCCAGGGCGACATCAAGAGCACCCTCAAGTGGGACGGCAATGTTCTGGTCGTCGCAAGCGTAGTGTCGACCCCAAATGGCGACGCCGACGTGACTGATCGATTCAGCCTCTCGGAGGATGGCAAGACCTTGACGCAGAACCGGACCATCGCGGCCCAAGGCCAGGAATTCAAGCAAACGATCGTGATGATCAAGCAGTAAGTCCGGATGAGCGGCGAACGGAGCCTAGCCCTCGACGTCATGCGCGGCCTGACGGTCGCCTTGATGATCGTCGTCAACACGCCGGGCAATCCAGCCACGACCTTCGCTCCGTTGCTCCACGCCAAGTGGGACGGCTTCACCCCGACGGACCTGGTCTTCCCCACCTTCATGTTCGTGGTTGGCTGCGCGCTCAGCATCACCAGCTCCAAGTACCAGGACGACGGCATTTTTCTGCGGAAGGTGGCTTTCCGGACGGTCGTCATCTTCCTGCTCGGGTACCTGATGTACTGGTTTCCCTTTGCCCACCCAACCGACGCCGGCTGGGCTGCCAACCCCATCAGCGAGACCCGGATTTTCGGGGTCCTCCAGCGGATCGCGCTCGGGTACGGCCTCGGCGCGATCATCATCCGCTACGGCAAAGCCCGAGGGGCGGTGGTCTTCTCGATCCTGGCGCTACTTGGTTATTGGGCCGTCATGGCCCACTGGGGTGACTACACCCTCGCGGGAAACGCCGTCCTTCGGCTGGATCGGTTTCTGATGGGCGATGCCCATCTCTATCACGGGGAGGGTGTGGCGTTCGACCCCGAGGGACTCCTTAGCACCCTGCCAGCCATCGTCAACACCATTGCCGGATACTACGCCGGCCGATTCGTGCTCGATCACGGCGCGAGTTACGAGACCGTGGCCAAGTTGATGATGACGGGGGCGATCGCGATTGGCGGGGCCCTGGCCTGGAACCCGGTCTTTCCAATCAACAAGAAGTTGTGGACCAGCTCGTTCGTCGTTCTCACGACTGGAATCGACCTCGTGGTGTTGGCGATCCTGGTGTTTGTGACCGAGATTCGGCGGATCCGATGGTGGACCTATCCGTTCGAGGTCTTCGGCCGGAACACGCTGTTCGTGTACCTCCTTTCGGAGCTTGGGGTGACCCTGCTCTTTGTGTTCCAGATCGGCGGACGGTCGGCGTACCAGGCCATCTACTGGGGCGTTTTCAATCCGATCGGTGGTGGCTACGTCGGGTCGCTGATGTTCGCTCTGGCGTGGACGGCCGTATGTTGGTTGGTCGGCTACGGGCTCGACCGAAAACGGATCTTCATCAGAGTGTAAGTTTGAGCCTAGGTCGCTTGGAATCCCTTCTCTGAACGGTGCTCTATGACACCTCGCCTGACAGCCCTCGTCACCCTCGTCTTTGCTTTGACCGGCATCAACACGGGACTGGCCCAACCCGGAACCCGAAAACAGGTGACGGTACCAGGCGGTGTCATCGCTTACTACGAACGAGGCCCGAGCACTGGAACGCCCCTCGTGCTCGTCAGCGGGGGCCCTGGCTTTGGGAGTGACTACTTCTCATTCCGGCCGTGGGGCGGATTCGAAAAGACTCATCGCAACGTCCGTTATGACCAACGCGGCACCGGGGCATCGTCGGCGATCGGCCCGAAGGACAAAGTCTCGGTCGACCAGTTCGTGGCCGACATCGAGGCCCTCCGGGTGGCGCTCAAGGCCGACAAGATCGATCTCCTCGGCCACTCCTGGGGCGGCTATTTGTCGATGGCGTATGCGACTAAGCATGCCGATCGCCTTGCCCACCTGATCTTGCTCGACGCGGCCGCGCCCAAGTTCTCTGAGACGCTGCTTCTGTTCAAAGATGCTTTCCCCGACCGGGGGGATTTCATCGCCCAGTTCGGACGCGGGGTCGAGGTGGGTGGAGCGACGATGGACAGCGCGTTGACGAGTTACGTGTCCAGCATCTTCTACGCGCCGGAGAACGCCACCCAATTCCTCGCCCAGTTGGGCGACAGCCATTTCAACCGGTTCCAGCATCAGCAGCTGTCGAGGGAGATGGGGGCCGTCGACCTTTCAGCCGGGGTCCGGAAAATCACCGTGCCGACCCTGGTCATCACCGGTCGCTACGATATGAATGTCGCGCCACTGACGGCGTATAAGATCCACCAAATGATTCCCGGATCCAAGTTCACGGTGTTCGAGAAAAGCAGTCATATGCCGTTTTACGAGGAGGGCCCGAGGTTCGGCTCAGTCCTCGAGCAGTTTCTCAAGTAGCCGGGCGGCGGGCCACGGCCTGGCCGGCGCCGATGGCGAGGTAGGCCACGAGGAAGATCGCGCTGGACAGGCTGACGGCCACCTTCGCTCCGACCGGCAAGGTACTGGCCGACAACAACCCTTCGATCAGCCCGGCAATAACCAGTAGCACGACCGTGAATCCCACCATTCGAATGGCCCGCCGCCCGGCAATGACCAGGGCTTCGCTCCGGGCCAACCGGCCCGGCGCCAACAGGGCCAGCCCAAGTTGAAAACCGGCCGCACCGGCCACCCAAATCGCAAACAACTCGAGCACTCCGTGGCCGGCGATAAAAGTCCACAGATACCCAAACAGGCCCAGGTTGGCGAAGTGGCCCGACGCGGCCCCGATCGACAAACCGTTCGTCGCCATGACGACGAGGGAGCCGAACCCCGCAAAGATGCCCCCGGCAAACCCCAGGAACGAGACTTGGATGTTGTTGGCGATGATCGAGGCCGCCATGATGGGTCGTTCGCCCGGGGCGGCGTCGAAGTAGCCCTTCCCCTCCCGGTGACGGGCCACCCCGGCTTCGGCGCGATCCAGCATCACTTGAGGGAGGACCTGTTCCGCCAGAGCCGGCCGCTCCCGCAGGAGCGCGAAGCCTAACGCCGCCGGAACGGCAAACGCGAGAAAGGCGATCGCCACCGTGCGGCGGGCCTCCACGACCGCCGCCGGACACTCCACCGCGACGAACCGCCACCAGGTGGCCGCGGTCGTGCCCCGAGTCCGGTAGAGCGCATTGTGGCCGGACGCGACCGCCCGCTCCAGCGCTACCAATCGGCTCGCCGGCACCCGGTACGTCCGGGCCCGGGCCAGATCGGCGGCGATTTCGCGATACCGGGCAGCAAAATCAATCAGGACATCCGGCGCCAAACGATCGAGACCGCCGGCCGCCACCTCGGTCGCCGCCACTCCGAATTCAGCCCACCGGGTTTCCTTTTGGCGGACGAACCGGTCCGCGACGCTACCGGTACCGGACCGGGAGCCGAATTGCCCCTGCCGCCGGGCCAGGTCGTCGGTAAACAGGGTCCGCAGCGCCGCCGTGCCGGTAGTACCCTCGGGAAGGCGACCCGCAAAACGAGCCACCAGGCGATCGGCGAACCGTTCCCGAACTCCCGCCTCGAGTCCCGGTGCCCGGTTCAGAAACTCTTCGAGGACCCGGAACTCGGCGTCGGTCAATTCCGGGGAGCCTTCGGCCGTTGCCCGCTGCCGTGGGGCTTGGCCATCCGGGCGGGTAGTCTCAATCGGGCGGTCCCGAACCACGACGGTTCCGGCAACCAAGTCACCCAGCCGTTTTCCCCGCGGGTGGAAGGCCACCAACCCCAATCCGATCAGCCCAGGAGGGGGGAAGTAGTCGGCGACCCGAAGGAGATTTCGAAGCGCAGCCTCGGCGAACCCAATCGGGTGCCCGGTATCACGGATGACCCGGATCGCCATCCATTTCTTTCCAGGCGTTTGGCCCCGGTAGAGCCCTTCGAAGAGCACGAAATAGCCCCAATAGAGCGCCGCGGACACCAGCCCGAGGACCACGAAACCACCCGGCGTGGCACCCCCGAACTGGCCGACCACCAGGAACGCCACTAGGAGGACGGCCCCCATGATCAAGACGTCGGCGATCGCGGCCAACAGCCGGGATCCAAGACCGGCGACCTCGTAGTCGAGGACGACATGTTCGGGCGTCTCAACCGCGAGGCGTTGCCAGTGGTCCTGGGGGGCGAGAGCCCTCGGGCGGCGGCGGGTGGAGGGGACTGGCATCGACTGGCAATCATACCAGGGTCCGGTGGGCTTCCCAACCTGGCCATAGAGGGCCAAGTTCCCCGGACGCCGCCACCCCACAAGAGGAGGAACCATGGAAGCGCCCGCGCTCCGCCCGTTATCGACGGGTGAGGTCCTTGATGTTGCGTTTTCGCTCTACCGGCGGCACTTCGTCACGCTGGCCCTGGTGGCGTTGGCCAGCCAAGGCGTGGCCCTAGTCTTCTCGATCTACGTCGCGGCGTCGGGAGGGTCGTTGGCCAACCTGGCCTTGACGTTGGTTTCAATGATCCTTTCGTCGGTCTGTGCGGCCATCGGGATGGGCGCATCGACCAAGATCATCGCCGACAGCTATCTCGGCCGGCCTACGACCGCCGCCGAGGCTCTGGTTTGGGTGGTACCGTCGTTGGGAAAGCTGATCGGCCTCACCGTGATGATCAGTATCGCCGTCATGATCGGGTTCTTTCTGCTATTCGTTCCCGGCGCGATGCTGGCGAGTGCACTCGCGGTGGCGCCCTCGGCGCTGGTGGTCGAAGGTCTTTCGGCCAACGAAGCAATGAACCGGTCCTGGAACTTGACCAAGGGTCATCGGTGGAAAGTGTTTTGGACCATGGTGGTCGCGTTCGTGCTGATCTATGCCGTGATGCTATCGGCCAGCGTGATCGGTGGCGTCATCTCCAATGCACTCGGGGCGGCTCCGCTGATTGCCGTGGTTCTCGCGACCGCCATCGCGGCGCTCCTTTCACTGTTCGTTTATCCCTTTATGTATGCGGCCGTGACGGTGTTGTACTACGACCTCCGGGTCCGGAAAGAGGGCTTTGATCTCGAGATGCTGGAGTCGCAGCTCGAGGGCAAGTGATTCACGCTCCGGTCCCGGCGGATTCGCTTCGCCAGGCCGTTCGGAAGGTCTTTGAAACCGCCCCGTATCAGTGGCGGGAGGAATCAGACGCCACGGTCGTCTTGCGC
>JAYVJS010000219.1:0-4627 GCA_043769075.1 Gemmatimonadota bacterium
GGTGGTCGCCATCGCCTGGTTTGCCGGCCACATGATCTGGGTCACTCGAGCGATCCTGCTCCAAACTGGAGAGGTCCCCAAGTCGTTGGATCGGATGTCGGAACGATCCCTCTACCTTTCGGCCGGCGGGTTCGGGCTCATCTTCGGCGCCGCTGTCGGCGGAGGCACCGGGGGCTGGATCGACACCGTCCTCCTCGCCCGTGCCGACCCGACGTTCGGAATCGGCGACCCGCTCTTGCACGCCGATCTCGGCGTGTTTGCCACTCAGTTGCCGCTGTGGGAGCTCCTCTACGAGCGGGCCGCGGCCCTGATCGTGCCGGCCCTGGTCGCCGTGGTCTTCTTGAACACCCTCGGGAGCACGCTCCGAAT
This sequence comes from Gemmatimonadota bacterium, assembly GCA_043769075.1. GTDB lineage: Bacteria > Gemmatimonadota > Gemmatimonadetes > Gemmatimonadales > GWC2-71-9 > SHZU01. The sequence continues at coordinate 370 of JAYVJS010000219.1, forward strand.
CGCGAATCGGCGTCTGTGGCTGGCGCCCCAGTCACGGCCCCAAGTCGGCATCTTGCTTACCATCCTTGCCCTCCTGATTGCCTGGCGATTCGAGCTTGAGCCGTATCGGCTCGCGGCCGTCCGAACCGCATCCCTTGCCCCGTCCGAGTTTCTTCTTCGGGCGACCGTTGCCGAGCTGACGGCACTCTTCGCAGTGACGGCCGCCCTGCTGACCCTGCTCTGGACCGTCCGGATGCGTTTCGTGGTCGCCTTGGCCGGATGGGTTGGTCTTGCGCTCGCCGTCCTCGGCGGGTCGATCATCGTCCAGTCCAGGGTCACCGAAATCCCAATCGGACCGGCCGAAGTTTCGACCCTTCGTGGGGTCGACTCGGTGGCGTTTGGGATCCGGTTATCGATGGACCCGGCTCCCATCAACGACTCACTCGGGCCATCCCTATGGGACGCCGAGGCGCTCAGGCGGCTGGGGACGGGGGACAGTAACCGAGTCCTCGACGTGGCCCGCGGGTTGGTTGACGTCGACGGGAGGCCCGCGCGGGTCTGGTTTATCCTCCGTCGCCGTTCGCTCGGTGACCCGTCGCTGGTGGCCGTCGCGGACCGCCAATCCGGCCCGACCGGGGGAATCACCTCCTTGCGTTGGGGCGACGCCGCATTTGCACCGGGCATCGTCCCATACCTAACGCTGTCCCGCCACCACGCCACGCCCGGGGCTCCCCCGTTCGATCTGGACGCCGCCGCGAGCGGCGTTGCCCTCTGGAGTGCGCCCCGGCGGATCGCGCTCGCGTGGGCCCTTCAGTATGGCCCCGTCCTCCGTGCCTCCGGCGGCCAGCAGCTGGCCTGGCGACTCGATCCGGTGGCGCGACTGGAAGGGATTGTCCCGTTCGTCGACTGGGGCCACCCACACCCGGTGGTGGTCGACCGCGACGTCTACTGGGTCTCCAATGGCTTCGTGGCCGTCGAGCGGTTCCCCTCCAGTCGCACGGTGATTTGGCGTGGCCGGGAAGTCGGCGCGGTTCAAGCCGGCTTCGTCGGAGTCGTTCGGGCCCGGGGTGGGGAAGCCCGCGTCTTTCTCCGGCCCGATGCGGATACCCTCTCTCGAACCTGGGCCCGGATCGCTTCGCCATTGATTGAGCCACCGTCGGCCATCCTCCCCGCAGTGGTCGCAGGCCTCGGCGTCCCTACGGAACTACTCGACATCCAGTCCCAGGTCCTCCAGGGCGCGGGGTGGCTCGGCCGCCGCCTCGCCACCGCGGAAGCGCCAGCCCGGCCGCCCGGCGACCTCCCCAACCTCGGCCTCGGTGTCGACGTTCACCGGGTTCCATACATAGGCATCGAGGGAAACCGAGTTAGCGGTCTGCTAGTCAGCCCCGCCCGCCCCAGGAGCCTCGGGCTACTTACCGTGGTCGATAGCGCCAGGTCGGTGTCCGCGCCTCGCGATCTCCAGCAGCGGTGGGATCGGTTTCCTTTTTTTCAACAGCTTCGGGACTCGGTTCGGGCCGCCGGGGCCGAGTACCTCGCTGGCCCGATCCGCTACTCAGCCGTTGGAGACACCCTGGCCGCGTACCAACCGAACTACGCCCTCGGAATGGCGGGGCAGGGCGCACTGGTGCTGATCAACGTGGCCCTCGGTGATCGACTTGGGGCCGGCCGAACCTACGAAGAAGCCTGGCAGAATCTTCGGGGCGCCGCCGCACCCGCCGCCGTCGGGTCAGCCAGCGGTCCGCGACTCGAGCAGGCCCGGGAGTGGCTCGACCGGGCCGACGCCGCCCTCAAGCGAGGCGACCTTCAAGAGTTTGGTCGCGCCTTCGGCTACCTCCGCGCGTTGCTTCAACCAGCCGGCGGACCGGCCCCGGAGCAAAAACCGTAAGTCGCCCAATTGCTTAGGCTTAAGGCCACAGCTACCTTTGCGTCCTGTTCCACTCACCCGAGTCCAAACGTTCCGTCATTCTGAGGGCAATGTGAACCTCCACGAGTACCAGGCCCGAGACCTACTTCGGGCTCACGGCGTGCCAATGTTCGAGGGCGGAGTCGCTGCCACGCCCGACGAGGCCGCCGCGATTGCCCGCCGGTTGGGTGGAACAGTGGTCGTCAAAGCCCAAGTCCACTCGGGCGGTCGAGGAAAGGCCGGCGGCGTCAAGCTCGCGGCCACCCCGGACGAAGCCAAAGGGCACGCCTCCCGGATCCTCGGGATGACGATCAAAGGCCTCGTCGTCCACCGTGTGCTGGTGGTCCAAGCCGCCGACATTGTCACCGAGAGCTACGTCGGCCTGATCATGGATCGCGAATCTCAGCGCCCCCTCTTCATGGTCAGTTCGGCCGGCGGCATCGATATCGAGGATGTGGCCGCCAAGACCCCGGAGAAGATCCATCGCTTAGCGGTCGACCCCCGCTATGGACTCCTGCCACACCAGTCGTTAGGTCTGGCCCTGAAGCTCTATCAGTCTATCGATCACGTGCGCGCCGCGGCCAAGATCATGGAGCAGCTCTACACGGCCTTCATGGCCAATGGCGCATCCCTGGCGGAAATCAACCCGTTGGCCACAACACCCGACGGAAAAGTCCTGGCGCTCGACGCCAAGTTCTCGGTCGATGACAACGAACTCGACCGGCGACCCGATCTCGCCGGCCTGCGAGACGAAACCGCGGAAGAGCCAAGCGAAGTCGCGGCCCGTCACGCCAGCCTCACGTTTATCAAGCTCGATGGGAACGTGGGCTGTGTCGTCAACGGCGCCGGCCTGGCCATGGCCACGATGGATCTGGTCAAGTACTACGGCGGCCAGCCGGCCAACTTCCTGGACATCGGCGGCAGTTCGAATCCAGAAAAGGTCGTCAACGCCCTCCGTATCATCACCGGCGACCCGGCGGTGAAGGTCATCCTCTTCAATATTTTCGGGGGCATTACCCGAACCGACGACGTCGCGAACGGCATCGTCGCGGCAACCAAGCAATTCAAGGTCGACCTCCCGATCGTCATCCGACTCACCGGAACCAACGAGAAGGAAGCCGTCAGTATCCTTGAGGCCGCCGGCATGAAGGCCTTGAACGACATGGACGAGGCCGTCAAGCAGGCCGTTGCACTCGCCAAGGGGGCCAAGTGAGCATCTTCGTCAACGCCTCGACTCGCTTGGTGGTGCAGGGCATCACCGGTCGCGATGGGTCGTTCCATTCCAAGCAAATGCTGGCATACGGCACCAACCTGGTGGCCGGCGTCACGCCCGGAAAGGGCGGCCAACGGTTCGAAGAGAAAGTGCCGGTCTTCAACACCGTCGCTGAAGCCGTCAAGGAAACCGGCGCCAATACGTCGGTCATTTACGTCCCGCCCTTCTTTGCTGCTGCCGCTATCGCTGAGGCTGCCGATGCCGGGATCGCCTTCATCGTCTGTATTACCGAGGGCATTCCGGTCCTCGACATGACCAAGGTCATGCCCTTTGTGCGAGACAAAGGGGCCCGATTGCTCGGACCGAATTGCCCCGGGCTGATTACACCTGGCGTCGCCAAAGTGGGAATTATTCCTGGGAACATCTGCGCACCGGGCCGGGTCGGACTGGTTTCCCGCAGCGGGACCCTGACGTACGAAGTCGTCAACCAACTCACCAAGAACGGCATCGGTCAAAGCACCTGCGTTGGTATCGGCGGAGACCCGGTCATCGGGACCAACTTCATCGACGTTCTCGGCGCCTTCCAGGCCGATCCCGACACCGACGCGATCGTCATGATGGGTGAAATCGGCGGAACCGACGAGCAGAAGGCAGCCCAGTTTATCGCCGAACACGTGACCAAACCCGTCATCGGGTTTATTGCGGGGCAGACGGCGCCGCCCGGGCGCCGAATGGGGCACGCCGGCGCGATCGTGTCGGGCTCCTCCGGTACGGCGGCGGAAAAGATCGAAGCGTTCAAAGCCGCCGGAGTGAGCGTCATGGAGCGCCCGGCCGACGTGGTGCAGTTGATCAAGAACCGTCTGAAATAAGAGGACTCAATGGCAGGGCGAATGACACTTGGCATCGTGAAACCCGATGCCGTCGCAAAGGGCAACACCGGGAACATCATCGCGCACCTCGAACGAGCCGGTTGGACCGTTCGGGCCGGGAGACTCGCCCGATTGACTCGATCCCAAGCCGAGGCGTTCTACGAAGTTCACCGGGGGCGTCCTTTTTATGCCGAGCTGGTTGACTTCATGACCAGTGGCCCGTGCTTTCCGATGGCGCTTGAGAACGACGATGCCGTCAAGGCGTTCCGAACCGCGATCGGAGCCACGGACCCG
>JAYVJS010000220.1:0-7145 GCA_043769075.1 Gemmatimonadota bacterium
CCGACCGCCTGAACGAGACCGGCTGGCGGCTGCTCCTCAAATCCCTGATTGCCGGCCGCGACTTGATCCAGGCCGCTGTCGAAGCCGACGCCCTCATCACCACGCTGTCGGCCGAACAACGCGAGCCGGAACCCGCGACCAAGGAAGCGCTCACCGAACTCCGCAAAGCCCAAGGCGAGGTCGCCACCAACGGCGACCCCACCCCGAGCGGCCTGCTCGCGGAGTTAGTGGGACGGGAACGCGAGTTTGCCCTGGTGCTTGATGCCTGGGCCGCGGCCACCAAAGGCCCCGCTCGCCACGTCCACCTCTCCGCCCCCGCCGGGCTCGGCAAGACCCGGCTGCTCGGCGATGTCGCCCACCGGCTCCGGTCGTTAGGCGCCCGAGTCGTCTACCTCCGCGCCAATCCGGGCGACCGGAACCTGGCCTACGCCTTTGCCGGCGACCTGGGCCAAAGCCTCGGCCCGCTGCCCGGACTCCCTAGCGTGTCGCCCGCCGCGGCCGATGCCCTGGTCGGCTTGAGCCCCGCCCTGTCGGGCCGGTTCCCGAACGCCAAGCCGCTCGGCCATCCGCCCGAACTGCTCCGGCTCCGGACCGCCGCCCTCACCGAGGCCCTCACCGAAATCGCGACCGATCATCCAGTCGCGCTCTTGATCGACGACACCCACTGGCTCGATCCCGAATCGCGACAGCTCCTTGAGGGCCTGCTCCACCGCCTCGACCGCGCCCCGGTCCTCGCGGTCAGTGCCGGGCGGCCCGGCGCCGGGCGGCCGCTCGAGGTGGCCGGCACCATCACGCTCGACCTGGAGCCGCTCGACCGCGCAGCGGTGTCGGCGCTGTTCCGGAGCCTGGGCCGGATGCCGGACCCCGCGCTCGCGGAAACCATCGCGGGCCGGTTGCACCAGACCACCGGCGGCTCGCCGCTCCTCACGCTCGAGTCCCTCCAGCTGGCGTTGGAACGGGGGACCCTCGCCCTCGAGGACGGGACCTGGCAGGTGACCGATCCGGCGGCGCTCCTGGCCGAACTCGATCAGGGCCACGCGCTCTCGGCTCGGCTTGCCGCGCTCGACCGCCAGGCCGGCTGGGTCCTGCTCCTGCTCGCGACGGCGGGAACCCCGCTCACCACGACCGAGCTCCGCTCCGGGATGCGGGCCCCGGAAACCCTGGACGAACAAATCTGGGTGCTGGAACGGAAGGGCCTGATCCATCGGGTCGGCGAGTCGTGGGAGGCGGCGCACGATGAGATCACCGCGGCCACCCTCGACGCCGAGACAGCCGAGCGGCGCCAAGCGGCCCACGCCGCGGTAGGCCGGATCCTGCTCGGCAACGCCGCCGACCGGCCCGAGCTGGCGGTCGAAGCCTGCCGCCATTTCGCAAAAGCAGAGGATGATGCCAACCTCCGCCTCGCCTTCCGCCGCACGGTCACCTCGGCCCGGCGAACCGGCGACCCCCGGAACCCACTCGCGCTCGCGATGCACGCCCTCGGCGCCGCGGCCCCAACTGAAGCCGCGCGGCGGCTGGTCGGCTCCCTTCCGCTCTCGACCCGGATCGGCCTCGACACTCCGCTGCGGATCGGGGCCGTGGCGACGGCGGCGGTTGCGGTCGGTTTGATCGGCGCGAGCCGCCTGATACCGGGACCGCTCGCCGCCGACGACGCAAGCCTCCTGGTCTTCCGCCCCAGCACCGCCGACAGTACATCGGTCGACGTGGGGTCCGTGGCCGTTCGGCGAGCCGGTTGGCGCGCAGGAGCCCCCATTCCGGCGCCGGCCTGGACCGCTATTCGTGACCACCACCTCGCTCGCACCACCCACGTGGTGGTCTCGCCGGACGGGGAGGACTGGGCTTTTCATGCGCCAGTGGACAACGACTTGACCGATGAGATTTTCGTGCGAGCCAACGACCGGACCGAGACCCTGACCGGAGGCCCCCGCGATGACGCCTCGCCGAATTGGTCGCCGGACGGACGCCGGGTGGCCTTTGTGACGGCACGATGGTCGGCCCAGGGTGGGGACGACTACGACATTGCGACAATCAACCGCCAGTCCCGCACCGTTGAACGCCTGACCACGACCGTTGATTTCGATCGGTCGCCGGCCTGGGCCCCCGACGGCGCGCTGATCGCGTTCGTTCGCCGCTACCGCGAACTTCGCCCGGCGGGGCTCTGTTGGGTCACGCCTAACGGCCGGGCCGAGCGGTGCATCGCCTCCCCCAACTATGACCCGGAGGATGTCCTCGGCTGGCTCGACAGTCGGCGGGTGCTGTTCTCAGCCGCCGGAACCGAGGACCTCGCGCTGTTCCGGTGGGACGTGGTCACCAACCAAATCGAACCCCTGCTCGCCGGCGGGGTCCGGGCGCCAGTGTTGAGTCCCGACGGGCAGTGGGTGGCGTGCCTCTGCGCCGGGGCCGCCGGGGGCGCCAAGATGTGGGCGGTCTTTCCCATCGACGACCCCGGGGCAGTCCGATCGATTGGCGCTGACGGGCTGCTGACGGTCTCCTGGCAACCGAATCGGCGCAACCCGAGCCGGCTCGCGGGCGTTCGAATCGAACGGCGGCGCCTGGAACTGGCACTCGGCTCCAGGCAGCTGGTCGCGGCCGTGGTCAGCAATACTCGTGGTGATCCCATCCCGACTCCCGCCGACGCACTCCGGTGGTCCACCGCCGACCCGGCGATTGCCCAAGCGGACTCCGTTTCGGGTCGAGTCACCGGCCTCCGGCCCGGTCGTACCATGCTCCGGGTCGACCTGGCCGGCCTGGTCCAGGACTCGGTCGAGGTGATGGTCGGGGCCGACTCGTCAGCCACCCTGCTCGAAGAGAGATGGTCCGCCATCGACACCGCGCGGTGGCTGCCGTTTGGCGCGCCACGACCGCATTTGGACCAGGGACCTGGCGGCATCGTCGGCCTGAACAACGCCGGCGACGGGTCATACATGAGCGGGTTGGCCTCCGCGAACCTCCATGACGTGGGCCGGGGTCTCGGACTTGAGGCCATGGTTTCGGCCCCAATCACCCGGTCGCAATGGCAAAGCTTGGCGCTGGCTCTCAACTCGGAGCGAAGCTGGCGAATCGAAGGATGGGACCGAGTCACGGGAGCGCCTGCCGCCACTAGTCAATCATACGAAGCCTGCGGCGTCGGCTACCCGATGGGTGAGGGCATGGCGGCGGTTGGCCGCGTCACGCTTGTCGCCGGCGGACGTCAGTCGTTCTATTCGGCCGACTCGACCTGGCGGTCGGGGGCCTGGCACCGGATCCGAATCCAGATGTTCCCCGATGGTGAATGCGGCATCGCGATCGACGGTGTGGCGGTCTGGCGCTCGCCGGTGCGGCTTCCGGTGGATCAGCAATACCGGATCCTCATCGCGGGCAACAGCGTCGATACGAAGGTGCTGGTTGGCCCGCTCCAGGTTTGGCTCGGGGTGCGGAAGGACATCGATTGGTCGGTGGTGGACCCCAGCGGAGCGGGTGGCCTGAGGAAGTAGAACCGGCCGGACTCGGAAATCCGTTGCCGCTCGACCGATGCACCTTCACCGCCATGGACGCACGAGATCAACCGATGTCATCGGGAATGTCCTCAGGGGCGACCCACACCACCTTATTGTCGCGCCAGATGGCGACCGGGTTGCCGGCGAGCTTGTGGCGGCGGAGGGCCTCGCCAACCGCTCGGCCGAGTGCCTCCTCGATTCGCTTGAGCAGCGCCTCGCCCTCAGCGCGCGATTCAGTCTGGTCAACCGGTCGGGTCATCGAGACAACTCCACGAGGTTTGCCCAGGCCTTGGGGTCAAGAATGCGGTTCCCTTCACCGGGCGTCTGGGCTGCGATCAGCCGAGGGGCGAACAGGGCCGAATTGTCGAACACCTGCCAAGTATCCACCAGGGTAAGATAGAGGTGGAGCAGGTTCCGAAGGCCGGCCGTGAACCGCCGTCGAACGACCGGTTCCAGAACCTGGTGGCCGCCGGCCCGGACCCGTTCGCCGACCCGAGCCACGGCCAGCTCGGGGCTCGGCAGCGACAAGAAGGCGAGGTGGGCCCGGTACCCTGAGGCCCGCAGGGCTTCGAGGCGGGGCGCGAAGGTCCGGCTGGCCAGAGTCGTTTCGAACGCAAAGTCCACCCGAGCTTCCCCGAGTTTCTGAATCCGCGCGAGCATCAGTCGGCCGGCCGCCATGGCGACGGACTCCGGGCGAAAGGCTGACAACCCAGCGGCGATGGCGTCAGCATTGACGAACTCGTCGACCGCGAGGGCATCCTGGAGCAGACGGGGTGCCGCGGTGCTCTTCCCGGCGCCATTGGGGCCCGCCACGACGACCACCAGCGGCTGGGAGCGGATCACGAGCGAGTCGGCCAAGCGTTGCATCCTGGGCTAGGGGGCCAATCGGTTGTTCAACCGTAGCCTACCCAGGCGACCCAATCAATAGCGGCGGCCGGCCGGAGCAGAGGCCTGCCGCTGGTCCGCCTCCGGCTGAGTCTTCACCTCCCGGACCAGATCACCGAAGCAACCCAAGTGAGAGGGCCCGCGACCAATCCGACCGTGCCCATGAGCAACGCACCTCATCGACTGGTCCGTGGTCGACCGGGGACGCGTGACTAGGCGTACCAAATAGCCCGAGGGCAGACCAACGGGCGCTCGCCGGATCATCGGTTAACCATGACAAAGAGGGAAACCGGTACCGACCTGCCTCTGGCGTGAAATAGCCGATACCACAGCCGGAGGTGACGGTCCCGAACCCTCCGAGGCCGAGCCTAGTTTGAGCTCTTAGCGACCCTCTTTCGGTTCAAGTCGAGAAACATGGACGACAAGAAATCTTGAAAAGCCAAGGCTGGGCTGTTAGCTGCGATTTCTCTGATCCCCACTGCATCCTGGCCAAGAATTTCGACTTCTGCCTGCAGTTTCGACTTCAGGGCCGCAGCCTCGGCCTGGGCCCTTAGTGGCAGGTAGGCAGATTGGCATGCCTGGACTGCAGCTGCGTGAATCTCGGGTGGCAGGCGAACTTCCTGAAGCGCGACGTTGTGAATCTCCAACCCGTACGCCTTCACCGTAAGGTCGAATTCGTCCTTGATCGCCTTGGCGAGCCCGTCAGTCGCGGCTCGATATCCGCCTACGGCCTCCCCGCCTACCCCAAGCAATCTCTCCGCCCCAAACAGGCCGCTCGGGATATCAGCGGCCAATTGTTCGGCTATCAGCAAGCCCGTGCTGACACGCGATACCACGGCCCTGGTCTTCTCCTCAGCCATCGAGCGAAGCCAGTGCTCCGCGACCTCAAACTTCGGACGAGACGGAGACGCGACGACCTCGTGTGCCCCAGTATCGCTAGCGTAGTGGACCTCCCTGCTAACGAGCAGGTAGAATCGGCTGAGGTCGCGAACCTTCCAATACATCGTGCCTTGAATCTCGAGAGGCATGTACTCCTTGGTGAGCACATCCTTGTCGCTGAAGACTAACGTTTGAATCTCAAGGGGCACGCGGAGTACAAGCTCCTCGCCCAATAGGGGATAGATGGCGGCGATCCCCCCTCCGTCGTTGACGTCGTCGTCAACGAAGTGGAGTTGCTTGTTCTTGAGAAAAATGACCCCTTCAGTTGGATTCCACGACACGACCCGCACCAGACCGTTCCACAGGGGAACCTCCTGTTGGCCAAGCGCCCTTCCCTTTGCAATGATGAGTTGGGCAATACAGTAGCCAACGACAACCGCCTCAACGATGAACAGGAATAGCCCAGCGGCTAGGAACCAGGGCACGAACAACGTGGCGAGTAACTCGATCAGCGACAAGACCAGCAACGTCGCAATGAGCGGCCGAAACACACGGCCAATGCCCAACTCGCCGAGCGTGGCGCCGTGGGATCGATCGGAAGCAAGCTTCAGAAAGGCCTCGATAGCATTTGGCGGTACCTCAGCAAACAGCCTGGCGGGCGTTGGCCGGATGGGGCACTCAACCGCTCCTCAGTCAAATTGCAGGGGCCGCTCCAGCGCCGGACGGCTACGGATTGATTCCGACATAGACCGTTCCTGCCCCCTTGCAACTTGGGCAGTTGGTCGTGCCCCTTCCCTTGCACTCGGAGCAGCCTGTTCTCCGCTGCGGATCTCCGCCACAGTACCCACACCGAATCCGCTTCTCTCCCTTGCAACGCGGGCACACTTGATGCGCCATTGATCCCGTCCGTTGGCTGATGATGGTATACCGTCGGGCTAGCTCTTTCCCATCTCTCGCCGCTTGTCGTAGTACCCCTCACGATACTCCTGGATCCGCTGTTCGATTCGGGCCCTCTCGCGGTCAGACGGCATTAGGCCTTGCTTCGGCGGGTCGTAGGTCCCCTTTGCGGCGTCGGCCCTTCCTTTTTGGTAGTCCGCAGTCATCTGAGTTTCTCCGTTGCTGCTGTGAGCTAGCAGGTGCAGTTAGCCCGTCGCCGCCGATCCAGCGGGCCTACCGGCTTCCTCCGCCCAGGGGCCCTGTGTTCGGTTCAGTACAGCCTGCCCTTGCCTCCGCACGTTGGGCAACTGACCTGCTTCCCGTTGGTGGTAATGGTCTTCCGACCGTGGCAGGTACTGCAAAGCGGATTTTCCGGCTTTGTCGGTGGACCCTCGATTCCCATGTTGCACTCCAGCACTGAGGTTGGATAGCACGGTCACTTGAGTACGTATAACGTCACAGTCGGAGCGAAGATTGGGTATTGATCGACGGGAAACCATGACGCTTTGAGGCGAAAGAGTAGGCAAACCAAAGGGTCGCCAAGGGCGAAAGCGACTCCGATCAGCCCATTAAAGACGCGCATCGTCAATTCGTCTAATGCGTCGCCAGGCAAGACAGCCGTCAGAATGCGAAGGGACACCCGATATATCGGCACGACCATCCAGTACCCAACAGCCAGCTGCAGCGGCATCTGGACGATTGCTGCAATCGGGGCGCCTCCCAGCATGACCGCGAGAACAGCCCAAACAAATGCAGCACAAGCGGCTCGAAAGACGTTCAGTGTCAGTGTCGACCTCCACTCAACTGGGCCGGTCGGCTGAAAACTTAGAGTTGCCATGGCGTCACGAGGCACTTCGGTGGCGGATGAGAGCACTCTCGACCACTGCCTTAACCACCTCTCCAGCAACCCCCAGATCGGAGGAGAGCGTCGTCAGGAAGCGATCTTCCAATGGTCCTACGACCCCATCC
>JAYVJS010000221.1:0-4604 GCA_043769075.1 Gemmatimonadota bacterium
AAGCGACTCCGGAAATGGACCATGCCGGAGGAGAATCGTGAGTTCGACAACGACGCCGTCGGGCTCGACGCAACCCGGATGAAGCCCACGGCCGCCAATCCCGCCGGCACGTTCGCGTCGTATCACGCCTATCCCTACTATCCGGATTTCATGGTCCTCGACCCGGGATACGCCAAAGCCAAATCGCCGGAGGGGCCGAGCAGCTACTATGGCTACCTGAGCGAATTGGTGGCCTACCACGGCACCATGCCGGTCGTCATTTCGGAGTACGGCGTTCCCTCCTCGCGGGGCACGGCGCACTTCCAGCCGCAGGGATGGCACCATGGCGGCCACTCCGAGGCCGATCAGGCCAAGATCAACGCCCGGCTGACCCGCGACATCCACGCCTCGGGCGCTGCGGGGGCGATGTTGTTTGCCGTGATCGACGAGTGGTTCAAGAAGAACTGGGTCGTGATCGACTTTGAGCAGCCGCTGGAGAGAAACCGGCTCTGGTTCAACGTCCTCGACGCCGAGCAAAACTACGGGGTGCTGGCCATGCGGGCCGGACACCGAGACTCCGCCATCACGATCGACGGCAATCCCGCCGACTGGGGCAACCGGGGCCGGACCTGGACCAAGATTCCCGCCAGTGCCGCCCGGCCGGCCCCGCTGCAAATCCGGGACTTCCGGGTCCGGTCGGACGAGGCCTACGTCTACCTTCGGCTCGACGTCGGCGCCATTGACTGGAGCCGGGGTCGCTATGTGATCGGGATCGACACCCATAAGAGCGACCTGGGCGGATTTCGGCTCCCCCGAACCGGCACCCGCTGCACCGTGGGACTCGACTTTGTGGTCGACTTGACCGGACCAGGTGATAGCCAACTGCTCGTCGACAAGCCCTACAACCTCTATCGCACCGTACCACTACCGGGTTCCGATCCTCCGAGGGTCATGCAGGTCTACAACCGGCCCTGGGAGAGCGTCGCCCATGACGACCTTCGTTGGGATACCCTCAAAGTCGAGACCAACCGGGCTCGAGTGGGCCGCGATGGGACGGTCTACTCGGCCATCACGTATGAACGGAACCGGCTTCGCCATGACCGCCAAACCACGACGACACTCGCCGATTGGTTCAGCGATCCTGCCACGGGCACGATCGAGATTCGGCTGGGATGGGGAATGCTGCACGTCCTCGACCCGTCGTCGCGCCTCGTCCTTCGTGGGATGGACTCGGGTGGGGGCCCAATGGGGGTGACCACCGACGGATTCAAGTTCGTCGTCCAGAGCTACGACCCGACCGGCGTGCCAGACGCTGGGGTCTCACTCGGCTGCGGCCCCGGAGTCGAACCATTCGCGTACCAGTGGCAGCCCTGGGAAGCTCCCAATTGGTATCAGGAGCGGAAACCGCTGTTTGAAACAATGCAAGCGGCCTTCCGGGGCATCCCGAGCGCCCCGACGCGGCCGATCCGCTAAGCCAGTCCAGCAATGTCGCCCGACCCCGCCGACGAGTTCCGCCAGTCCCTTGGCGCGTACGTCGACGCCCTGGAAGCGGCTCGCGACTCGCTGACGACGGATGTCGATTCGGCTGCCTCGGTCCGCCGGATGGCCGAGCGGCTTGAGTCCGCCAGCGGCCGCCACGGGTTTCGGACCATCCAAATTGCGGCCCGGGCGGTGCAGTTAAGCGAAGGGAAAGAAGTCGCGGGCGCCGTTGATCGCCTCCTCTATGCACTCCTCAACGCCGTATCGGTCGACGGGGTCCGCGACACCACCGTCCTGATCGTCGAAGACGATGCCGTATTCAGCCGGCTCCTCCAGAAAGTCCTGGCCCGGAACGGCCGGCACCTTGAGATCGCAGAGCGGGCGTCCGACATGCTCAAAGTGTTTCGGACCCGATGGGTCGACCTGATCGTTCTCGACATCGGATTGCCCGACATGGACGGGCGCGAAGTCCTGACCGCGCTTCGGAAGAATCCGGTCACCGAGAAGGTGCCGATCCTGATTCTCTCGGCCCGCGACGAGCCCTGGATTGAGGCCGAGTGCTTGGCGTTAGGCGCCGATCGCTTTATGGCCAAGCCGGTCGACCCAATGGCCCTTGATGCCGTCGTGACTGCGCTCCTCGCCCCGCCGATCGTGGTCCCAAACTCATCCCCCACGATCGCTCCGCCGGTCGCCCCGGTGGGTGCCCCCGCCCCGCCGGCACCCGAGGCGGCCGAACCGGCGGTCAAGGAAGTCTTGCTGGCCGAGCATGATCCGCTGACCTCGCAGATCATCCGTCACCGGCTGGGTCGCGAGGGCTACCTGGTGCGGCACTTCACCAGCGGCACCGCCGCCCTTCAAGCCGCCAAGAGCCTCACACCCGTCGTGGTCATTCTCGACGCGATGACGCCGGGCATCGACGGCATCGAACTCCTCCACCAGCTCCGCCAACTTGCCCACTACAAGACGACCCCAATCCTGGTCCTCTCGGATATCGGCAGCGAACGCGAGGTGGTACGAGCCCTGGAGGCAGGCGCCGACGACTGTGTCCGGAAGCCCTTCTCGCCCACCGAGCTGGTGGCTCGGGTCGAGCGGCTGCTGAAACGCCAATGATCTGGCAACGGATCCTCGACTTCTACTTCGAACGCCCTGGGTTGGCGCTTTTGATCCTCGGCAACATTGTCTTCCTCACCGGCACCGTCGCTCTCGCCCTCACGGCCTTGGGGCTCCGGATCCGAAACGACCGGAAGGCCGCCCGCTGGCGGACCTTAGAGGGACTTTGGGAAACCAAGACTCTGGAGGTGGTCACGGAAACTGCACCGCCGGAGACGGTCTGGGCCCAAGTCGCCAAGACCGACGAACTCCACTTCGTCAACTTCTTGCTTCGATTCGCTCGACGCCTGACCGGGACCGAGCGCAAGCGGGTCGATGAGCTCGCGGCCCCCTACCTCGATCAACTGCTCTCCCAACTGAAGGCCCGCCAGCCGGAGCGCCGGGCCCGGGCCATCCAGACCCTGGCTACGTTAGGCCAACGCCGCTATCACGCCCAAATTGAGCGAAGCCTCGCCGACCCGGCGCCGTTGGTATCCATGGTTGCGGCCCGGTCGCTCGCGCGCCGCGAAAGCCCCGATTTTGCGGTCTCGATCCTGAGCCACCTCCATCGGTTCGGTCATTGGCGGCCCAGTTTCCTCGCTTCGATGCTGGCCTCGGTCGGGCCGGCGGTCGCCCCGGCGCTTCGCAAAGCCCTGGCCGACCCCGCTTTCGACCCGAAGATTCGCGGGTTGGCTGCCGATGCCCTCCGAGAGCTCAACGACTACGCCGCCGCCGATGTCGCCGCCGAAGCCCTCGCGGCCACAACCGACCGAGACCTTCAGATCGGCACACTAGGTCTCCTTGCTCAGGTTGGCCGGGCTGAGCACCTTGGAGCTGTCCGGGCCTTTTTGACCTCTCCGGAGGCCATCGTTCGAGCTCGTGCGGCGTCAGTGCTCGGTCGGATCGGATCGGCGGAGGACGTGGCCAATCTCGCGGCTGCGTTCGACGACCCGTCCCCCTGGGTTGCCCTCCGGGCCGCCGAGGCGCTCTACGAAAGGCGGGACCCGATGCTCAAGACGTTGGCCGAATCGGAACACCCTCGCGCGGCCCTCGCCCGCCAGATGCTGAAGGGTGGTGCGGCCTGATCGACTTTATCTATCGGGCCGCGATCTGGCTGCTCGACGTCTTCAACGTCATCGTGTTGGGCTACTTCGTCATTCTGAACATCGGATACTTCCTGACCGGATTGTTCGCCTTCCGGTCGCTGCGGCGGTATGTCAACCGGCTCCAGACCCTCGACATTGAAGACTTGCTAGGCAGCGCCGGGATGCCGCCGATTACGCTGGTGGCACCGGCCTTTAACGAGGAACCCACCTGCGTCGAGGCCATGCGGTCGCTCTTGACGCTTCGATATGGGGACTTCGAAGTCCTCTTCGTCAACGACGGCTCCAAAGACGGCACGATGAAGCGAATGACCGAGGCGTTTGCCCTCGAGCCGACGTACCGGCTCCCGACCGGCGACATCCCGACCAAAGGGGCGATTCGCGCCGTCTACCGAAGCGAGAGCCACCCGAAGCTCTGGGTCATCGACAAGGACAACGGCGGCAAGGCCGACACTCTGAACGCCGGACTCAACTATTGCCGGACTCCTCTGTTCTGCGGCATGGATGCCGACAGCCTGTTGGAACGAGAAGCCCTGACCCGGATCGTCCGGCCGTTCGTCGAGGATGCCCGCACGGTTGCCGCCGGCGGGATCATCCGGATCGTCAACGGGTGTTCGGTCGGCGAGGGCACCGTCACCAACGTCCGGCTTCCCAGCGAACTGGTGCCGCAACTCCAGGTCCTCGAGTATCTCCGGGCCTTCCTGGCGGGCCGAATGGGTTGGCACGAACTGGAAGCCACCTTGATCATTTCGGGGGCCTTCGGCGTCTTCCGGCGCGACATGGTCGTCGCGGTCGGCGGCTACGCGACCGACACCGTTGGTGAAGACATGGAATTGGTGGTTCGGCTCCACCGCCATTGCCAGGAAAACAAGATCCCCTACACCATCGGCTTCGTTCCTGACCCGGTGGCGTGGACCGAATGTCCGGTCACCCTCACGGTGTTAGGCCGCCAGC
>JAYVJS010000222.1:0-2807 GCA_043769075.1 Gemmatimonadota bacterium
TCGAAAAGGCGGCCTTTGCCCATTTCAAGGCGGCGAACGTGTCGACGGCCGGGTATGCCATGCTCACAACGGCGGCGGCCAACCTGATCCTGGCGCACGGAACACCCGGGCAGATCGAGCAGTACGCAGTCCCCATGCTCGCCGGGCGGTTCTTCGGGACGATGGCTCTCTCCGAGACCCAGGCCGGCTCCTCCTTGGCCGACCTCACCACCCGGGCCGTGGCCGGACCCGACGGGGCCTACCGATTGTTCGGCTCGAAGATGTGGATCTCCGCGGGCGACCACGATCTTTCGGAAAACATCGTCCATTTGGTGCTGGCCCGGATCGAAGGGGCGCCGGCCGGCGTTGCCGGTATCTCGCTGTTCATTGTACCCAAGTATCTGCTCGCCCAAGACGGCGGGTTGGCCGAGCGCAACGACGTCTGCATCGGCGGCCTCAATCATAAGATGGGCTATCGAGGCACCGTCAACACGGTCTTCAATCTCGGAGAGGGAAAACACCACCCGTTGGGCAGCGGCGGGGCGGTCGGGTACCTGGTGGGAGCACCGCATCATGGATTGGCCGCCATGTTCACCATGATGAACGAAGCCCGGATCGGAGTCGGGATGGGAGCCGTGGCGCTCGGCTATCGCGGCTATCTCGAGTCGTTGGCCTATGCGAAGAGCCGGCCCCAGGGCCGTCGGCTCGGTGCCAAAGACCCCGCCTCGCCCCAAGTTCCGATCATCGAGCATCCCGACGTCCGCCGAATGCTACTAGCCCAAAAGGCCGCGGTCGAAGGGGGCCTCGCCCTCTGTCTCTATTGTGCGCGGCTGGTTGACGAAGAGCGGACCGGCTCGACCCCGGAGGGCCGGCGGCACGCCCATCGACTGCTCGAGCTACTCACGCCAATAGCCAAGGCCTGGCCGAGCCAGTTTTGCCTCGAGGCCAACGCCCTCGCGATTCTAGTCTTGGGGGGATACGGGTACAGCCGCGAGTATCCGGTCGAGCAGCTCTACCGCGACAACCGACTCAATGCCATTCACGAAGGCACCGACGGGATCCAGGCACTGGACCTGCTCGGACGGAAGGTTCGCCAAGAGGGCGGGGCGGCGCTCCACGCGTTAGTCGACCGGATTACTGGGGCAGCAGAGGAAGCCCAGAGCATTCCGGACGACGAGCTGGCTCATCTGGGTCGTTCGCTCCAGACGAGCGTTGCCGCCTTAGTCGAAACCACCGAGCGGCTGGTGACCTGCGCCGACCTTCAACGCTCCCTAGCTGACGCCTCCCCGTATCTCGCCGTCTTCGGCCACACCGTCGTCGGCTGGCTCTGGCTCGAGCAGGCGCTGGCCGCCCGTCGAGGGCTTGAAAACCAGCCGGACGATCCGTTCTATCTGGGCAAGCTCGCCGCGGCCCGATACTTCATCGACTGGGTCTTGGGACCCACTCTGCCAATCCACGGTCTCCTTCGGCGGCTCGACTCCCCCAGTCTGGCCACCCGGGCTGAATGGTACTAAACCCAGCCCCGGGTAGAGTTTGCGGTGCCGCGGAGCGGGTTGAACTGGATTGGAGCCTCGGTTACATTCTCCTCCGAACTTCGTGAATTATTTCACGAAGCCAACCTGCCGGCCGGATATTTACAAGTCATCGGGACCGCACCCATGCTACGGTCGTACGTTCCAGTACTAGTCCTCATCGGGTTTGTGGTCGCCAACGCGATCATGATGCTGGGCATTTCGCACGTCTTCTCCACCTATCGTCGGACCGCAACCAAGGTGGCCCCGTACGAGTCCGGGATCCCGGTCTTGGGTGACGCCCGGGAACGGTTCTCGATCAAGTGGTATATGGTCGCGATGCTCTTCATTGTCTTCGACATTGAAACGGTCTTCATGATCCCGTGGGCGGTCGCTTTCCATCAGCTGGTGGAAATGCGAGGCCTCCTGTTGGTCGAGATGCTGGTGTTCATTGGGATTCTTGCCGTGGGATACATCTACGTATGGAAGCGGGGCGCCTTTCAATGGGACTGACACCTCCTTTGGACCCGAACACCACTGAAGTGCCGGCCGTTTCCCCCAATTGGATTACCACCCGGCTTGACTCATTGGTTAACTGGGGCCGGGCCAATTCGCTCTGGTCGATGCCGTTCGGAACGGCCTGTTGTGCGATCGAGTTCATGGCGACGGCGGCGGGCCGATTCGATATCTCGCGGTTTGGGATGGAACGGATGAGCTTCTCGCCCCGGCAGGCTGACGTGTTGATCTGTGCCGGCCGGCTGCCGTTTAAACTCGCCCCCATCATTCGCCGGATTTGGGATCAGATGCCCCAGCCGAAGTGGGCAATCTCCATGGGGGCTTGCGCGTCCACCGGCGGCATTTTCGATACCTATTCAATGGTCCAAGGTATCGACACGATCATTCCAGTCGACGTCTACGTCCCGGGCTGTCCGCCTCGGCCCGAAGGCCTCCTGTACGGCATCATGATGCTGCAGAAGAAGATTCAGGGCGAATCGATCACCGACCCCGCGATCCGGCAGGAATTCTTGATGGACGAGCGGGGCTTCTTCATGCCGCCCGAGAAGATCGACGTGATCTCGGAGCCGTTCGGCAACTCCGTCCACCAGACCCGCTCGGCATGACGGCGGGGACGGTGGCACTTTCTCCTTCGGTCGAGGCCCTCCGGGCCGCGTTCGGGCCGGCCATTCGTCGGGCGTCGGTGTCCTGTGGCGACACCATCGTCATAGTCGACGCGGGCCGGGCCCACGAGATCCTGGCATGGCTCAAGACCACGCCGGGTCAGCAGTTCAACTACCTGACCGACATCACGGCGGTCGA
>JAYVJS010000223.1:0-5350 GCA_043769075.1 Gemmatimonadota bacterium
TGGGCCCGGGCTTCGGCATCGTCGAGTTGGAGGAGGGCTTGTCCAGGACGGACCCGATCACCTTCACGGACGAGGACGGTACGCACGGTTCCGGAGACCTCGGTACCGAGACGGGCTGTGGACAGGCTTCGGACTCGCCCGGTGGCGACGACCGATTGAATCAGTTCCCGACGCTCGACGGGAACGGTGTCGACCGCGATCGGCCGGATCCGGCCCCAGATCCATCCGGCGAACAACAGGACCGCGATCGCAAGGAGGGTACGGCGCGACAGGAGTTTGGCGAGGAGTGGCGTCATTGGGTGGTCAATCATAGCGCGGCCCGTGGGTCGGCGCAGGGGGTCGGCTGAAGGTAGATTTTGGGATGCCGACGAGACCTGTTGTCCAAGAGTTCTATCCACCGCAGTTTACCCACTGTTACGGCTGTGGCCGAAACAACGAGAGCGGGCTCCACCTCCAGAGCGCCTGGGAAGGTGACGAGGTGGTGGCCCGGTTCACGCCGGGGCCGGAGCATATCTCGGTGCCGGGCTTCGTGTACGGCGGGTTGTTGGCGTCGTTGATCGACTGCCACGCCATGGCCACCGCGGCGGCGGAGGCTCTGAGGGTTGCCGGCCGCGAGATCGGGGTTGGGGACGCGCCCAGGTACGTCACCGCGGCGCTTCATGTCGACTATCTCAGGCCGACTCCGCTCGGTGGCGAGCTCGTATTGCGGGCCAAAGTGGCGGAGACCGGACGGCGGAAAATGGTCGTCCGGATGACGGTTACAGCCAACGGGCTGGAGACGGCCCGGGGCGAAGTGGTTGCGGTCCCGATGCCCCAGTCGATGGGCCAGTAAACCTGAAAGCCGTGGCCGGCATCCAAGCTATCGTGACTTCCTGGGCCATTCCTCTTCCTCTCGCCCGCACGGCCGGTGCTGAATCGGTTCCGGCCGGCCGATCGCTCGATCCCCTTCTCGCGGCAGCGGTGCAGGGAGACGAGGGCGCGTTCGAGCAGATCTACCGAACCCATGTCGGCCGGGTCTACGCCCTCGTCGTCCGGTTGGCGGACAACCCGAGCCACGCCGACCAATTGACTCAGGACGTCTTCGTCCGGACCTGGGAACGACTGTCGACTTTCAGGGGTGAGAGCAGTTTCACGACCTGGCTCCACCGCTTGGCCGTGAACGTGATTCTCACCGATCGGCGGAGCGCCTGGCGGCGGACCCGCCGGATCACTCCGGCGGGCGACCTGATCGATCTGGAACCCGAGGCCAAGCCGGTGACTCCAGGCCTCCGGCTCGATCTCGACGGGGCCATCGCCGGTCTTCCGCCGGGTGCCCGCACGGTCTTCGTACTGCATGATGTCGAAGGCTATGAACACGCGGAAATTGCCGCGTTGACCGGGATCGCCGTCGGAACCTCCAAAGCCCAGTTGTTCCGGGCTCGTCGCTTGCTACGAGAGGCGCTTGACCGATGACCTGCGGTGCCGTCCGCGACCGGCTTGACCGCTACCAAACCGGAGTACTCGACCCGGCCGACCGTCACCTCGTGGACATCCACCTAGCGGGCTGCGCCGATTGCCGGGCCGATTTGGAATCGGCCCGGTTTGTGGCCGGCCAACTGGGGGGACTTCGCCGCGAGATTGCTCCCGCCGCCGATTTGTGGGCTGGGATTGCTCCTCGGCTCACGCCGCAGGTCCGTCGCCTCTCGGTACCGATCTGGCGTTTGGCGGCCGCCGCCGTGCTCCTCATTGCCGCCAGCTCGGCCGTGACCGTGGCACTGATTCGCCGGCCGAGGCCCGAAGTGACGGTCGGGTTTGCATCGACCGAAGCTCGGTATGAACAGGCGGCCTTTGAAGTTGCCGGGCTCTACCAACAGGCCCGGGACTCGTTGGCGCCAGAGACCCGGCTGGTCCTGGAGCGGAATCTCGCGGTGATCGAACGGGCGTTAGGCGAGGCTCGGGCCGCGTTAAGGACCGAGCCGACCAACCGGGCCATCGAGGCGATGGTGGTGGCGGCGTATCAGCGTAAGATCGCGTTCCTGGAACGTGCGGCCTCGCTCGACCGGGACAGCTGAGATGCGGGTGATTGGGCTTCGTTGGTTCCTCCTCGCGCTGATCGTGGCCGGCCCGGTGGCCGCCCAACGGAAACAGGCGAAGACATTTCTAGTCGCGCCGGACGTCGCGGTCCGGATCCACAACTTGGTTGGGGTCACCCGGGTCACCGGGTGGGACCGCGATTCGATCGCGGTGGTCGCCATGATTCCTCCGCGGGGCGGGAGTTTCTTCGGCGGCGGGGCGGGGCGTTTCGCCAAGCTGGGAATCGAAGGGCAAGACCCGTCGCTCACCGGTCCGGGATCGGAGCTCGATGTGAGGGTTCCTCGGGGTGCCCGGGTGTGGGTCAAGGGCGGATCGGCGACCGTCGAACTCACCGGGCTCGGTGGTGAGGTCGAGGTCTCGAGCGTCACCGGCTCGGTCCGACTCGAAGGCTCGCCCAGGGTTCTGACCGTCGAGAGCATCGATGGCGACGTGACGATCATCGGTGCCGCCACGGTGGTTCGGGTCCGCACCGGTGCCGGGGTGGTGAAGGTGGCAGGGGCCCGCGGCGATATCTCAGTCACCACGGTACAGGGACCGGTGACCATCGAGTCCGATCAGCTGCTGTCCGCCCGGCTCGAGTCCGTCTCGGGGCGGGTCGAGGTCCGGGCGGGGATCTCGCTTGACGGGCTTCTCGATGTCACCACGCACGACGGCGATGCCCTGCTGCTGCTTCCCGCGAGCACCGATGCCCGGTTCGATCTCTCGACCGTGAAGGGTACCATCGTGACCAAACTGGCCGGCCAGCCTTCGGTGCCCGCGGGTGAGCGCTCGGCGCGGTTCGCGGTCGGGAAGAAGGCCGGCATCGGCCGGGGGGCCGGGATCACGGTGCGGACGTTCTCGGGCGGGATCCGGATCGATTCAAACCCGAAAGGTGATTGAGCCGTCTCAAAGGGGCCTGCATCCACTCTCAAGGAGCCCCCAATGAAGACCCGACTGTTGTTGCCGTTCGCCGCGCTGGTTCTCGTGACGTCACCCCTGTTTGCCGGTCCCCCTTGGATTACCGTCGAGCTGCCGCCCAATCCGTTTGATAAGGCCAGCCGAGGTGCGTTTGTCCTGGTGCATGCTCTCCACTATGCGAACGACAGTGGTGATCCGGTGGTCGGCCGGGCGGTGGGCATCGTCGACGGGCAGCGGCGGGCGGTGAATCTCAGCTTCGACCGGACCTCGCGTCCCGGCGTCTACGCGCTCAAGAACTCGTGGGGTGAGAAGGGCGAATGGACGTTGGTCATCACCAACCAGCAAGATGGGCACGGCGGTGGTGCCGCCGAGGTGATGGTGCGGGTGTCGGGCAATCGGGTGATTGGGGTCGAGGCGGCCACGAAGCCAAGCAAGTTTGCGGAGCTACCCCTGGAGCCGCGCCGGTTCACCGAGGCGGAGATCGAGGCTTCGCTCCGTCGCAACCTATGACGCTTGTACGAACCGGCAGCCGTTGTCTTGGGCCAGCACCACCGCGAAGATGCCCGACGGCTGGAGCACCACGCCGGGTACGACCATCTTCCTGACCTGCTCCATGGCCTCCTCGTTGCTGATTTTGTCTTGTTCGACGATCAGTTGAGCACAGTCACGGATCGCCAACGAGCAGGCCAGGACGGTTGCACCGCCCTTCAACAGGTCCTCGAGCGTGAAGCCGGCGAACTCGCCCGGCAGGGCGGCGGCCCCGGTTCGTTCGATCACCGGATTTCTGGCGAACGGCTTTCGGGTGGCCGGGTCGCGCACGTTCCACTTCTTGGCGATTCCGTACCGGTCCCAGAACTGGTTGCCGAGTGCCAGCGCGATCCCGTCGTGGCGGATGACCACAACGGTGCTGAGACTGGTTTCCGGAACGCCGAAGATGGTTCCATACTGCTTCCGCCAGATCACGGCTCGCCAGACGCCGTAGCCGTCTTCCACGGCCGGCACGTCGAATACCGCCCGGTATTTCCCGGTCAGTTTCTTGGCCCATGAGAGATCCCAGCCCCGTGCGGCTTGCTGGGCCTCAACTCGGCCGGTCTCGACCGCGCCTAACGCCGCCGCCCCGATCGCCAGGGTCTCGAGGAAGTCCCGTCGTCCTGTCGCCATGTTGCCTCCTTTAGTGTCTGTTAACTAACGGATGGGACCGGTGAAGGTATTCCCAAGGCGCGATGAGGATATCTTCATTGGGACCGTCCTTTGCGAGGAGTTGGACAATGACCATGTCTCGACGGGCCGCTCTTGGGTTGGCCGTGGGCGGCGCGTTCGTTCCGCGCCCCGCGCTGACCGCGCCCTTGGCCGGGCTCAAATTCCAGATCTATCGGGACAGCCGGTCGGAGTTCCGGTGGCGGCTCAGAGCCGGGAACGGGCGAGTGATCGCCAAGGCCGACGAGGGCTACAAGACCAAGGCCGCCTGTCTAAAGACCGTCGATTTGATCATGGCCGAGGCAGCCGCCGCGACGATCGAGGAAATGTCCTAGCCTTGGTTGCTCCCTCAATTGAATTGACGACCTTTGGGCTATTCCCTTCTCCTCGGAGCCACCATGGGACGGTTGTCGTTTACCTTCGGTTTCCTCGCGACCAACCCTGGGCCTCATGACTGAGCCCGGATCTGACGGTCGAGCCCCAGCTACTCGCAGGGATTTCGTCTCCTACTTGGCGATCGGCGGCCTCGCGGCGGCGGCCACCGCGTGTGCTCACCCCCAGGCTGGTGCCGCGGCACCGGTGCCGACTGGGGCGGCACCGGCTGTTCCTCCGGCGGCTCAACGGCCAGGAGGCCCCCCGATTCAGTTGCCCCCGACCACGGGCGATGGCCCGTGGGACATGTCGTGGCTCGACCGGGTTGATCGGGCCCGGTTCAAACTGATGTTCGACGTTGGGGCCTATCTCGATGGGGGCGGCCTCTACTACGTGAAGAATTACCTCAACGGGATGCGGGACGGGTGGGGCGTCGCGGCGCCGGATGTCTTGCCGCTGTTGGGGATCAGCGGGAATGCCTATCCGATCGTTTTCAACGACCAGATCTGGGAGAAGTACCGATTCGGGGCGACGAGTAAGACCAACGATCCGCGGACGGGGCAGGTGTCGACCCGAAACGTTTTCTGGAAGCCCAAGGCCGGCGAGCCGATGGTTGAATTTGGGGTTGATGTCCTGCAGGGGCGGGGGGCGCAGTTTCTTCTCTGCAATAACGTCTTTCGGGGCGTGATTCGTCAGGTGATTCGGGAGACCGGCCGCCCGTACGATGAGGTCCGGGCGGAGCTCAAGGCCGGGTTCCTACCCGGCGTCATCGTGGTTCCGGCGATGGTCGCGGCAATGGCCGTCGCTCAGA
>JAYVJS010000224.1:0-11588 GCA_043769075.1 Gemmatimonadota bacterium
AAACTGCCGCGCCCGATCGTCATCGCCAGCGCATACGCGCCGAGTGTCAGCGCCAGCAACACCGTCCCGACATGGTCGAACCCGGCCCGGTCAGCCATCGCCCGTGGGCGATCGGCCGGCAGGTAGCGGTGGGCGAGAACCAAGGTCAGGATCCCGAGCGGGACGTTGACCAGGAAGATCGCTCGCCACCCGAGGCCCGCGATCAAGACCCCGCCGACCGAGGGCCCGAGTGCGGTGCCAATCGCCGACATCGTTCCGAGCACGCCCATCGCACTCCCGGTCTTTGCCTTCTGCACCGTCTCCCCGATGAACGCCATGGTCAAGGCCATCATCATGGCGGCACCGAGGCCCTGCGCCGCCCTGGCGGCAATCAGCAATCGAAGTGTCGGGGCCGCGCCGCACAGGCTCGAGGCCACCGTGAAGAGGCCGATTCCGGCCAGCAGCAGCCGTCGCCGGCCGACGAGGTCACCGAGCCGCCCCACGCTCACGATCAACGTGGTGATGGCGAGGAGATAGGCGAGGACGATCCACTGGACTTCCTGAAACGACGCCTGGAACGCCTGCGCCAACGTCGGCAGGCCGACATTGGCGATGCTGGTCCCGAGCGAGGACAGTAACATCGAAAGCGAAAGGCTGACCAGCGCCCACCGGACCGACGGGGTCCACTTCATTGTGCCGGCACCTTCAGTATCTGATCTCAATCCGACCTCCGTGCTGTGGGAACCACAAGCTTCGGCCCCTGTCATACCTAGCGGAAGCCGCTCTGCTTGCACTTTATTCATGCGCCCAACGCCATGTCACGATCACACTGGACCAAGGTCGATGCTTGTCGACACCTGATCTCAATTTGCTGGTCACCCTCGATGTGCTGTTGGCCGAAGGCAGCGTGGCGCGGGCGGCCCGCCGGTTACATCTGAGCCCGTCGGCGATGAGTCGGGCGCTGGCACGGTTGCGGGAGACGACCGGCGATCCCCTGTTGGTCCGGGCCGGGCGCGGTCTCGTTCCCACGCCCCGAGCGCTCGCCCTCCGCGAACAGGTCGGTCAGCTGGTGCTAGACGGCGCCGCGGTTCTCCGCCCCGCCGAGAAGCCCAACCTCAAACGACTGGCGCGAACCTTCACGCTCCGGACCAGCGAAGGCTTCGTGGAGAACTTCGGACCGGACCTCATCACCCGCGTCGGCAAGGAAGCCCCGGGCGTGCGGCTCCGTTTCGTGCAGAAGCCTAACAAAGACAGTAGCTCACTTCGCGATGGGACCGTCGATCTCGAAACCGGCGTGGTCGAGAAGACGACGAGCCCGGAGCTGCGGGCGCAGACGTTGTTCCGAGACCGCGTGGTCGGGGTGGTGCGAATGGGACACTCGCTCGGCCGGGGCAAGATCACGCCCGCCCGTTATGCGGCCGGCCGGCATATCGGCATCTCCCGGGGAGGGCCCGCGACTGGGCCGATTGATGAGGCGTTGAAACCGTTCGGGTTGGAACGAGACCTCGCCGTGATCGTCGGTGGCTTCGCCACCGCGCTCGCCCTCGCTCGGGCGTCCGACCTGATCGCCAGCGTTCCCGAACGACATACCGGATGCCTCCGCGCCGGGATGCAGAGTTTCCCGCTGCCGGTTTCGACGCCGGAGGTCACCGTGTCCATGCTATGGCATCCCCGAATGGACGCTGATCCAGCGCATCGCTGGTTGCGTGAGTGCGTTCGGGATGCCTGCGCCTGAGCAAGCACCAGACCTCAGTCACCCACAGCCTCCACGCCGCGGCGCCGGTCAGCCGGTCGAGATCGAGACTTCGAGCAAGCCCTGCCCCAGCCCCGACGCCCGGGTCAGCCCGTCCAGCCGCGAGGCCAGCGCCCGTGCGGCCACCAGGTCAGTGGTGAGGGACGTCGGGTCGGCGGTGCCCGCGTGGAGTCGGAGCAGGCCGACTCGGAGAGTCTCAAGGACGGTGACGGCCTCGCGGAGCTGGGCGCTCAAAGCGCCCCGGGTGGCGGCGAGCGGGCCGCCTCGACTCGCAGCCGAACCATGGTCGAGCGTCGGGGGCGATCCCCGCTGAATCAGCTCGTCCACCTCCTGCAGTTCGCCCCGGATCCGCGCCGCCTCGACGGAAAGCCGCTCGACCTGGGCAGGCAGGTCCGCGAGGTGCCGGCGGTGGGCCTCGGGCAAGGCGCGGAACAGCGCCCCCGACGCTTCGCCGAGCGCGATTTCGGTGGGGCGATGCAGGCTGAGTTCTGGGGCGGCGCGGCGGCCGAGTCGCCAGCCGGCCAGGGCCGTGAGGACCTTGCCGATCGACCCGCTCCAGAGCCGTTCGCGCCAGGTGCGGCGTTCCCGGCTCGGGATGGCGCGACCGGGAACGAAGCTGCCGGCGAGGGCCCCGCCGAGTGACGTGCCGGCGGCAGCCAGGAAGAGCCAGGACATCAGTGGCACCGCGTTCCCCCCGTCCGGCACGATGACCAGGCCGAGTGCGGCGATGACGGAGAGTCCCAAGCTCCCCCAGGCGACTCGCCGAATCCACCGGGCCAGGCGCGACGGGGCGGCGCCGATCGCGAAGGCCAGTTCCTCCCGCTCTCGTTCGGTGTGGCGACGGATGGCGAGGATCAGGTCGTTGAGGGTGTACCCGGCGGCGAGGACCTGCCGGGTCCGGTTGATCCGGCCGAGAGCGAACAGCACCGCGGGAGTCAACGAAACGATGGCGAGGGCGATCGTCGGCGCCAGGCGGAAGCCGCCGTACCGGAGGCTTGTCAGCACGCCGAGAATCGTCGGAAGACCGGTCCCGATGGTCCACATCAAGACGCCGGTCCGGGACCGGTCGTCGCCGGTGAGCCAGACCCGGAGTGGCGCCGGCAGTTCGCCGGGCTCGGCCGGGTGGTCAAGGGCCCCGGCCAGCTCTTCGGCCGACTGGAACCGGACGGCCGGGTCGAGGGCCAGGCACCGTTCCACCGCGCGGGCCAGCACCCTCGGCACATGCGGGGCCACCGTGGCGAGGGGCTCGGGGTGCCCCGCTCGCTGGCGCCGCTCGAGTTCCTCCCGGGTGTTTGCCGGCCACGGCAGCCGGCCCGAGAGAGCGAAGTACCCCACCACGCCTAACGAGTAGCCGTCGCTCCGCCCGTCCACCGGATGGCCGGCGGCCTGTTCCGGGCTCATGTACGGCACCGTGCCGGCCAGCGGCGCGTCGTCATCGCCGCCGATGGTCTGGGCGATGCCGAAGTCGGTCACCAGGGTCCGGCGGGTTGCTGTTTCAAGCAGGATGTTCTCGGCCTTCACGTCCCGATGGACGATGCCCTGCTGGTGGGCGTAACCAAGGGCCCAGGCCGCGTCCCGCAGAATCCGGCGGGCCTCGGCGGCCGGCAGGGGTCCGCCGGTGGCGATCCGCTCCGCCAGGGTGGTGCCCGCCACGTAGGTCATCACGAAAAAAACCAGGCGGCCGGCATCCTCCACCGCGTGGATCGGGACGATGTTTGGATGGGAGAGGCGCGCCGCGGTGCGGGCCTCGCGGATGAACCGCTCCCGGACCCCAGGGACGTCCGCCCGGTCGGGCGGGAGGAGTTTGATGGCGACCACCCGGTCGAGGGCCACATCCCGGGCCAGGTAGACCACACCCATGCCACCGCGGCCGAGTTCCCGCTCGAGGGAGTAGCGACCGGCGACGGCTTCCTGGAGATCGATGAAGAGGGGGTCTGGGAGAGTGGGGGGCATGGTCCGCCTTCCGGTTGGGGTCTCACCTGAACTCAGACTGAGCGCCGTCCACCGTTCTTCCGGGGACCAAGGTCACCCCGAAGCATAGTCGGCTTTAGGCCAACGGCCGGACCTCATGAGCCAGCGTCGCGGTTATCTAGCACGGTGGCGATCGCGCTGATGGTATTCCAATTGCGAGTGGTGACCCGGACCCCGAAGAGCCGGTCAAGGGTGCCGAGATAGCCGATGACCTTCATATGTCGCCGGTACATCCCAAAGACGAACCGGCCGTCCCTCGCCAGGATCTTGAGCAACCACGTGCCACTCGGCGGGAGCCGCACAGGCGTTGACGGCGCCAAGCGAGGACGTCCGGAGAGGACACTCACGAAACGGACAATGCCGGGCCGCACAGGATGGCCCGCAAAGGGATTCCCAGACACCAGGCCGGCAATCGCACGGCCCTCACAGATCATGATCTCCGTGTCAAACGGAAGCCGCCGGATCAATTCGGCGCGAAGGAGGGTCTGGGTGATGGGCCGCCTGACGACGAAGGTGCCGGCTGCGCCTACGTTGACCACATCGAGATGCTTCAGCTGCTCGGCTAGCCTGGTCGGCCGGAAGGTCCGGTGACCACCGACATTGACCCCTCTCAGAAAAACCACGAGTGCCACGGTCATCACCTCCTGGCCCCGATTGAGCCCCGGTCCATTGCTGACTTCCGAGCGGTGGCGGGTCCGATTAATCTATACCGTCATGATTTCCGCCCTACTGGTCGCCCTCTGCCTGGTGGCCGCTCCAGCACCCAAGGGAAGCCCCGTGCCCACTCGCGCCACCGGCACTTTCGAGGTCAAACTGACCCCCCAGCCGATCGCCGGCGAAATGCTGAGCCGGATGACGATCGACAAGCAATTCCACGGCGACCTGGAAGCCACGAGCCTGGGCGAAATGCTGGCCGCCGGCACCACCACGCAAGGGTCGGCCGGCTACGTCGCCATCGAACGGGTCACCGGCACCCTCAACGGACGGACCGGAACCTTCGCGCTCCAACACAGCGGCACCCTGACCCGGGGAACCCCAACCCTCCTGGTCACCGTCGTCCCCGACTCGGGCACCGGCCAATTGGTGGGCCTCACCGGCACCATGAACATCATCATCGAGGGGAAGAAGCACTCCTACACCTTCGACTATACCCTCGCCGGCTCGTGACGGCCCAAGGGAAGCCCGCCGAAGCCCGGCAACTGGGACGGCTCCGCCGGATCTGCCTAACACTGGACGGCGCCACCGAGAGCCCGTCCGGCAGCCACGTCACCTTCCGGGTCAAGAAGAAGGTCTTCGCCTATTTCCTCGACAATCACCATGGCGACGGGATCGTGGCGCTCTGCATCAAGGCGCCCCCGGGCGAAAACGCCGCCTGGATCGCCCACGATCCGACTCGCTTCTACCTCCCAGCGTACATCGGCCCCCAGGGCTGGTTAGGCCTTCGGCTCGACCAAGGCACCATCGATTGGAAGGAAGTCGACGACTTCATCAAGGACAGCTACCGACTGGCCACGACTTCAACGGGCCGTTTGGCAGGTCAATCGCGGGGTTCCGGCCGAAAAGGTTGAACGGCGGCTGACTCGGTGAGGAGTTTCCGAAACCTCGCTCCGCCGGGTATTTTGCCCCCATGGACGCCACCGCTCTGCTCGACCAAGTGACCGCTGCGACTGAGATCCTCGAGGCGATCATCGAAAACCGTGCCCTCCTGGCCGACGTGCCGGTCGAGGAACGGGTCCGCCTCCTCAAAGCCGCCGGCATGGTGTCCCGCCCCGACGCCCTGGCCCGCCGCCGGGTGGTCAAAGCGGCCCGGGTCGACCGCCGGGCCGCCAAGGTGCACAAGATCGAAAGCGTCTTGGCCGAGACCGGAATCCGGAAGCTCCGCCGGGAAACCGTCTTTACCACCCCAAACGTCTTTGCGCCCAACGATTTCGACCAACAAGACGTGGCCGAGCCCGACTTCCGGGAAGCCTCGGAACCGCAGCACTGCTACATCTGCAAGGAAGACTTCTCGGCCATCCACCATTTCTACGACCAGATGTGCCCTGCCTGCGCCGAGATGAACTTCCGGAAGCGAACCGAGCTGGCCGATCTCCGGGGCCGAGTCGCCCTGTTGACCGGGGGCCGGGTCAAGATCGGCTACCAAGCCGGTATCAAACTGCTGCGGTGCGGCGCCCGCCTGATCGTCACCACCAGGTTCCCCCGCGACTCGGCCGCCCG
Organism: Gemmatimonadota bacterium; assembly: GCA_043769075.1. GTDB lineage: Bacteria > Gemmatimonadota > Gemmatimonadetes > Gemmatimonadales > GWC2-71-9 > SHZU01. The sequence continues at coordinate 5,921 of JAYVJS010000224.1, forward strand.
CTACGCCCGCGAGCCCGACTTCCAAGACTGGGGCGACCGGCTCGAGATCTACGGACTCGACCTCCGGCACACCCCGAGCGTCGAGGCGTTCTGCCATCAGCTCCTGACCACCCATGACCGGCTCGACTTCATCATCAACAATGCCTGTCAGACGGTCCGTCGCCCGCCCGAGTTCTACCAGCACATGATGGAGGGCGAGGCCGCCTCCCTCGCCGAGATGCCGGAACGGACCCGCAAGTTGTTAGGCGCCTACGAGGGCCTCCGGGGCTACCACATGCTGCCGGAGGCGAGTGCCGTCCCCGCCCCGCTCGACCGGCCCCTCGGCGACATCGCCGGTATGACCCACCCGGCCCAGTTGTCGCAGGTCCGGCTCCTTCCGGAGGAGCAAGTGGCCCAGGGCGCGCTCTTCCCCGAGGGTCGCCTGGACCAAGACCTCCAACAGGTCGACCTCCGGGGCCGGAACTCCTGGCGATTGTTGATGGCGGAGGTGCCGTCGGTGGAATTGCTCGAAGTCCAACTGGTGAACGCGGTGGCGCCGTTCATTCTGAACGCCCGGCTCAAGCCGATGATGCTCCGGACCCCGAACCGCGACAAACACATCGTCAACGTGTCCGCGGTCGAAGGCCAGTTCTACCGGCGCTTCAAGACCACCCGGCACCCCCACACCAACATGGCCAAAGCGGCCCTCAACATGATGACCCGGACCTCGGCCACCGACTACTGGGCCGACGGGATCCATATGAACAGCGTCGACACCGGCTGGGTGACCGACGAAGATCCGGAAGAACTGGCGGCCCGAAAGATTGCCGAGCACCGGTTTCATCCGCCCCTCGACATCGTCGACGGCGCGGCCCGGATCGTCGATCCGATCATTGCCGGGATCAACACGGGCGAGCACATTTGGGGGAAGTTCCTGAAGGACTACGTTCCAACCGATTGGTGACCCATGACGAAGTCCGCCCGATCGCTCTTTTTCTTTGCGCTCTATCTGTTCGGACTCGGCGCCATCTTGCTCACGGCCCCCAATTGGCTCCTCGGGCTCTTCGACCTGCCGCCTACCACCGAGGTCTGGATTCGCGTGGTTGGGATGCTGACGTTGTTTCTCGGGGCCTACTACGTCAGCGCCGCCCGGGCCAACTTCCTCCCGATCATGGAGCTGTCGGTCAAGGTCCGGATCGCGGTCCCGGTCTTCTTCGCCGCCTTCGTGGCGTTAGGCTGGGCGGCGCCGGCCTTGTTGCTCTTCGGAGGAGTCGACCTAGCCGGCGCGGTCTGGACCTATCTGACGCTCCGAAGCGAACTCGGGGCGGCTCCGGCACAGGGGGCCTGAGGCGCGATCATGTCGATTCGACCCGTCAAGCGAATCATTTCAGCCACGCCGACGATGGAGGGCGCCGGGGTCAAACTGCATCGCGGCTTCGGGTTCGGCAACACCGGCGAGTTCGACCCGTTTCTCCTCTTCGATGACTTCCGGAACGACCGGCCCGGCGACTACGCCGCGGGCTTCCCCTGGCATCCGCATCGCGGCATCGAAACCATCACCTACGTCTTGACCGGCACCGTCGATCACGCCGACAGTCTCGGCAACCAAGGCTCCCTCGGCGCGGGGGACGTCCAATGGATGACCGCCGGCAGCGGCATCCTCCACCAAGAAATGCCCCACGGCGATCCTGCCGGTCGGATGCACGGCTTCCAACTCTGGGCCAACCTGCCCTCATCGCTCAAGATGACCACGCCCCGCTATCAGGATGTCACCGCACTGGACATCCCCGAAGTGATCGATGACGACGGGACGAGAGTGAGGGTGGTGTGCGGAGATTTTTGGGGCAAGAAGGGCCCAGTCGACGGGATTGCCGCCGACCCGCGGTACCTCGATGTCTGGGTTCCGCCGGGCCGCCGCAAAGTCTTGCCGGTCGAGACCGGCCGCCATGCCTTTGCCTACGTCTTCGAGGGAACCGGAACTTTCAAGGACGCTTCGACGCCCCGCCGGGTGTTGACCGAGGACGGCGTCACCGAGCATGACGCCAAATGGTCGGGCACCGGCAACCGGTCCCTCATTCTCTTTGACAGCGGCGACGAAGTGGTGGTCCAAGCCGGCGACCACGGGATCCGGTTCCTCCTGGTATCCGGCCGCCCCCTCGAAGAACCGGTGGCCTGGTACGGCCCGATCGTGATGAACACCCAGGCCGAACTGCGCGAAGCCATCAACGACCTCGACCGGGGAACCTTCATTCGGCCGCGTTAGCAACCTCCCGTCGGCGCCAACGCCTCGCGGAGCCCTGCCCCGAAGCCGTTCCCGGGCCCGGCGACCCGTTCGTAGTGCACCTGGTCAATAACCCACCGCCCGCGCTCCTCGACCACCCAGACCCGATCCGACCATTTCGCAGCACTGCCGCCCTCGACATACTCGAACTCAACCTCCACTTCCCGAGTGCCGAGCGCCGAGTCCCGAACGCCGAGCACCGAAAACCTCGACCAGCCTTCGAAGTTGCTCGAGAACATGTCCCCCTCGATCCACGGCGGCTTGTCATTAGGATGATCGGCTTGGCATCTCGCCTGGAGTCCTTGCGCAGTGGTAATCAGACCGGAAAGGGACGCGCTGAAGTGCGGCGAGACCCGGCCCCACTCCTCCGCGGTTGGCAAGCCGGTGAACGGAGCCTGCTGGTAGGCGGTGTAAAAGGCCCGCACGGCTTCGACCGGGGCCGAACCATCGGCGATTTTGGCGGGACTGCCACCACACCCCGCGGCCACGAGGCCCACTGATATCATCCAGGCTCTCATGGCGCCACCTAACGAAAGAGTTGCGAAGCCTTCACAACGGTACTCCACACCCCCCACGCCAGCGGGAGGCCGACCAACAGCCAACTTCCAATCAGGGTCAGGGTGACCGGAGGCCTCGCCTCTGGCCCCGGGAACAATGCCCCACCCACGGCCCGCGTGGTGCCGGGCTCGGAGGGAAGGTAGTAACGCGCCGCCACCGGGCGGACCGCCAAGTTGCAAGCGAACCCCACGGCCAAGAGCCCCGCCATCACCAGCATCGTCACGTTGTAGGCCTGAGCCTTGGGAACCCCCCGATCGATCTCATACTCCCGAATGTAGTTCACCAGCACGGGGCCAAGCACCCCGGCCGTCGACCAGGCCGTCAACAACCGGCCATGAATCGCCCCGACGAACCGGGTCCCGAACATGTCAGAGAGATACGCCGGAATGGTCGCGAACCCTCCGCCGTACATTGTCAGAATCACCGCGAAACAGGCGACGAACAAGCCCACACTGCCGAGCGCTTCAACCGCGGGCACCGCGGCGTAGAGCGCGATCCCGAGTCCAAAGAAGATGGCGTAGGTTGGTTTGCGTCCAATCCGATCTGAGAGCGAGGACCAGAAAAACCGGCCACCCATGTTGAAGAGACTGAGCAGGCCCACGAAGCCGGCCGCGGCCGCGGCCGTCACTCGTCCGCCGAACACTTCTTGGATCATGGCACTGGCTTGCCCCAACACCCCAATCCCGGCGGTCACGTTGAGACACAACACCGCCCACAGAAACCAGAAGGTCCCGGTCTTGATGGCGGTATCCGGATGGACGTTTTCCTTGGTGATCGCGCGGCGAGTCAACCGGTCCGGATCGAAGCCCGGTGGCGACCAACCCGGAGGGGGCACCCGAAACAGCAACGCGCCCACGACCATCAGCGCCGCGTAGCCGAACCCGAGGACCACGAAGGTCTCCGCCACTCCGACCGACGCCGGCCCCGTAAATCGATTCATCAGCGCCGCCGATAGCGGGGCCGCGATCATCGCCCCGCCGCCGAAGCCCATAATCGCCATGCCGGTGGCCATGCCGCGGCGGTCGGGAAACCACTTGATCAAGGTCGAGACCGGGGTGATGTATCCCAAGCCCAGCCCGCAGCCGCCCACCACGCCGTACCCGAACACCACCAGCCAGAGCTGATGGGTTCGGACCCCTAACGCTCCGATCAGGAACCCCGCACCCCAACCCCCGGCGGCCGCCAGGCCGCTGGTCCGCGGTCCGACCCGTTCGAGCCACCGGCCGAAGACCGCCGCCGACAGCCCCAGAAAAACGATCGCCACCGTGAAGACCCAACCGAGTTGGGTCAGCCGCCAATCGCCCGGGGCCGGGGCCGTGATCCCGATGGCCCGCGACAATGGGAGATTGAAGACGCTAAAGGCGTACGCTTGACCGATCGACAAGTGAATGGCGAGCGCGGCCGGCGGAATCAACCAGCGGTTGAAACCGGGTTTCGCTTCAATGGCAGCAGGCATCGCCCAAACAATACTCGGGTCCGCTCCCTCAACAACCCCATACGACAGGCTGCCCCCCACTACTGCCGGCAATCAAGCAGGCGCCCTTCGACGACACGCCATGGGCTTCGGAAAATGTCGAACCCGGCAAACCCGGCAGCAGCATCCCGTTCGAGAATCCATAGCGCCCCTGCGGCTGGGTCCAACCATCAGGCGAAGGAAGGACGTCGACCCAGCCGACTGTCTTTAAGCCCATGCCGAGCACCCGCGAGGGAAAGTTGTCCGACGCCGTTCCCCGGCGGCTCGGCGCAAAGACCGGAATCCAACCGGGAAGCTGCGAGATGTTCGTGGCCCGGGCGGCAGCGAGGTACCACGCCGAGCCGACCGCATACAAGAGGTATCCGCCCAACGCCCCTCCATCGTCGACATCGTAGGCGCACGATTCCGGCAGGTTGATTTGATTCAAGAAAGGATCATTGCCTGACAGGTCGTAGCTCACATCGCCCCGGACGTAGGCGACTTTCTCAACTCGGATCCCGTTGACCAGCATTTGATAGCAGCCCGCGATGTTGCGGCCGTCGTCGCTAACCCCGTAAGCGCCCCCGGGAAACGGCAGACTGACCTCGGCCGCCAGGGCGCCACCGACTTCGATCCGGAACGCCCTTTCGCTGCCGCCGTCTCCGTACCATCCCACAATCGTCTCGCTTCCGGCCGCCGTCGCCGCCGCGGCGGTTAAGCCCATCCGGGCCAATCGTTCGACCTTGATCCGATGGGGTGTCGGATCCGGGTACAGCCAGTAGACGGCCTGTTGGGTACCCTTGTCGTCGACGGCGCTACCGGCAATGACGTTGCCCGAGACGCCGTTGGCGGTCGCCGATCGCCCCGGTGACAGGGGATCGAGCGGAATCGGCTTGGCCACGACTCCGGTCGCGGGATCCACAGTTGCCGCCCACGCCAGGTCGGGGAGGGCACGGGTTCGAAACGCGGTACCGACGACCAGGCCCTCCCCGGTCACTCCGGTCGCAAGGCCGGCCGCGTAGCCACGGGGTAGCGCAACGACAGCCGGCCATTGCACGAGCGCCGGGGCACCGACGGGGCCGCCGGCCGCGGATTCATCGGCCGGCCGCTGCACGGAAGGCCCAAGCTTCTCATCGGCACACCCGACCACCACCAAGGCTGCCGATCCCAGAAGAGCAAGAAGACGAGGCATTTCGGACCCTCCACATAAGGGTGATTCCCGCAGGGAGTTTCCGGGGTCCAAACTACCCAGAGCCGTTCATCCCCCTATCAATCAGCCTCATCCGCTTGTAGCCCAACGACTTCCGTCCACCCCTTGTGGGTCGTCGACCTCAGGGCCATATTCAATCTATCCCATAGACAGACTATGTCTTATGCCGCTCGTAGATAAGCGCGAC
>JAYVJS010000225.1:0-8093 GCA_043769075.1 Gemmatimonadota bacterium
TGGGTCCATTGGTTTCGGGCAGGATTCGGCGCTATCGGGGTCGGCGGACGCACCGCCCAAGTGGACGATCCCATGCTCACCGTCCGGGGCGACGTCGATCCCCGCCAGTGCCCAACCCGGGTGGTGTTCCTCGGCGGACGGAAGCTAAGTTGGGAATCCAATTTGGTCCGGACCGCCCGGGAGGTGCCCACGATCGTCGTCAGCGATCAGATCGCTTCGTCCGAGGCGGCCGCCTTGACCGAGCGGGGCGTGACGGTCCTCCGAGGTGGGTCGCTGCCGGCGGCCATGATGGGGCTCAAGCAGCATGGAATCGACTCCATCGTGGTCGAAGGCGGCGGACGGCTAACCGGTCAGTTGCTCACCGACGGTTTGATTGACCGGTTCGCCTGGATCGTGAGCCCGGTGTGGCTCGGTGATGGAGGCGTCCCCGCCACTCGGGGCTACGACGCGGGGTCGCTCCTCCAAGCCGAACGATGGGTCGTGTCCGAGCGACGTCCGCTCGGCCAGGACACCTTGCTCATCTTCGATCGGCGCTAGCGTGTTCACTGGGGTGGTGACGGCGGTGGGACGGATCATCCGAGTTCGAGCCGAGGCGGCCGGACTCGATCTCGACGTCGCGGCACCCTACCGTGCCCTTTCCGTTGGGGAAAGCATCGCCGTCGACGGCGCGTGCCTGACGGTCGCGCGGAAAATCCGCGGCGGGTTCCGGGCCCACGTGGTGGCCACCACCATCGCCCGGACCCTCTTGGGAAACGCGACGGTCGGCCAGCGGGTCAACCTGGAGCGGGCCCTTCAAGTCGGCGACCGATTGGGTGGACACCTGGTGCAGGGGCATGTCGATGGAGTCGCCACGGTCCGGGCCACCCGATCGCTCCGCGATGCCTGGTTGATCGATTTGGTCGTGCCGGCGGCGGTGGCCGCGGTGTCCATGCCTCTCGGATCGATCACGGTCAACGGGGTCAGCCTGACGGTGAACGCGGTCTTGCCCGGACGGGGCATCCAGGTTTCGCTGGTGCCACACACCATCGCCCAGACAACGTTAGGCACCCTCAAGCGCCGGGACCGGGTCCATGTCGAGGGCGACCTGATCGGCAAATATGTCGCGGCCCAACTGGCCGGCGGCGGAACGGCAAGGCCATGACCTTTGGCACCATTGAGCAGGCGATCGAAGACCTTCGCAGCGGCCGGTGCGTCATCGTGGCCGATGACGAGGAACGGGAGAACGAGGGCGACCTGGTCTGCGCGGCGGAATTGGTCACGCCCGACTTGATCAACTTCATGGCGGTCCATGGCCGGGGCCTGATCTGCCTCACCCTGACACCCGACCGGTGCGATCAGCTGGGGCTGCCCCAGATGATTCAGGACAATACCGAGGAGATGGCCACCGCCTTTACCGTGAGCATTGATGCGGAGCGTCGGTTCGGGGTCACCACCGGCATTTCCGCGGCCGACCGCGCCAAGACGGTTCACGTCGCCCTGAAGCCGGACACCGTGCCGGGTGATCTTCGTCGACCTGGTCACGTCTTTCCGCTCCGGGCCCGCCCCGGTGGCGTGCTCCAGCGGGTCGGCCAAACCGAGGCCAGCGTTGACCTCGCGCGGCTGGCGGGGCTCGCACCCGCCGGCGTCATCTGTGAAATCCTCAACCCAGACGGCACCATGGCCCGCCGGGAGGAGCTGTCGGCGTTTGCGAAGGACCATGCCCTGACCTTCGTGACCGTGGCCCAATTGGTGGCCTACCGGCTCCGAAACGAACGGCTGGTGCATCGGATCGCCGAAGCCGAGCTGCCAACCGAAGCGGGGACGTTCCGAATCATCGGCTACCGCAACGATGTCGATCAGTCGGAACACGTGGCCTTGGTCCACGGCGACGTCGAGGGCGAATCCGATGTCCTGGTGCGGATGCATTCCAGGTGCTTGACGGGCGACGTGTTTCACTCACTCCGCTGCGACTGCGGTGACCAACTCGACGCCGCAATGCGCCAGGTCGTTAGCACGGGCCGAGGTGTCATCGTCTATCTGGATCAGGAGGGGCGGGGCATCGGACTGCTCAACAAATTGCGGGCCTATGAGCTCCAGGATCGTGGGGCTGACACGGTCCAGGCAAACCAGCGGTTGGGCTTCGCACCGGATCTGCGCAATTATGGCATCGGAGCTCAGATTCTCCGGGACGTTGGCCTTTCAACCATTCGCCTGATGACCAACAACCCTCGGAAGGTGGTCGGTCTCGACGCGTATGGCTTGACGATTGTCGAGCGGGTTCAACTGGAACTTCCCCCCCGGGATGAGAATCGGGCCTACCTCGCCACCAAGCGGGACAAACTCGGCCACCTGATCGGACATTAGCGATGAACCATTCTCGGGGCCAACTTCGAGCCGTCGGCAGGATCGGCATCGTGGTCAGCGCCTACCATGAGCGGATTACTTCCCGTCTCCTGGAGGGGGCGGTGACCCTCTGCGCCAGCGCCGGCGTTCCCGCCGATCAACTCGACGTCGTCTGGGTTCCCGGCGCCTTTGAGCTGGGGGTCACCACGGCCGTGTTGGCCCGGTCCGGCCGTTACGGCGCCCTGGTTGCCCTCGGCGCCGTTATCCGCGGCGAGACGCCCCATTTCGACTTCGTGGCCGGCGAGACCGCCCGTTCGTTAGGCGAAACGGCGCGCGCGACCGGGGTCCCGGTCGGGTTCGGGCTGCTAACCGTGGATACGGCGTCGCAGGCGGCCGACCGGGCCGGCGGCGTTGCCGGCAACAAAGGGGCCGAGGCGGCCGAGGCCGCACTTCGGACCGCGGATGTTCTCCGGCAGCTGGTGAAGGCCTAGATGCTTCGCTCCGAGACGAAGGGCCGAGCCCGGGCACTCCAGCTGCTCTACGCCGCCGAAGCCCACGCCCAGCGAGTCGGTGATGTCCTTCCCGGCCTGGCTCGTTTGACCGGCCCCGCGCCGCTCATCCTGGATTTCGCCGAACGGCTGGCCACCGGCGTGCAGCACGACCAGCCCCGGCTCGACCGGTTACTCGAAAGTGCGACAGAGCATTGGAAGCTCGACCGGCTCGCGCTGGTCGATCGCAACATCCTACGGATGGGAGCCTTCGAATTGTCGTCCCCGGGGGTGCCGGCGCGGGTGGCGATCGACGAGGCGCTGTGGCTGGCCCATCGGTTCGGCAGCGCCCAATCTCCGGGGTTCATCAATGGGGTGCTCGACCGAGTCGCGCGGACCCTCGGACGCCTGTGAGGATCCTGCTCGTCAACTGGCAGGATCTCGACAACCCGGAGGCAGGGGGCGCTGAGATTCACCTCTTCGAGCTGTTCAGCAGGATGGTAGCGGCCGGCCATCAGGTCGACATGGTCTGCTCGGGGTGGGCCGGCGGCAGTTCCCACGCCGTGGTCCGGGGGCTGACGGTGGAACGGGTGGGCGGCAGGCTGAGCTTCGCCTACCGCGGCCGCGGGGCCGTGCGGGCGGCGCTGCGGCGAGCCCAGTATGACGTCCTCGTCGAGGATATCAACAAATTGCCCTTGTATCTAGCCCGTTTGACCCCAATCCCCTCGTGCGTAATCGTACCTCACTTGTTCGGTACCGCCGCGTTTCACGAGGCATCGTGGCCGATGGCGACCGCGGTCGTGGCGGCGGAGCAATTGATTCCATGGGCCTACCGGTCGTCCTTTTTCCATGCCATAAGCGAGAGTACCCGCGACGACTTGATGACCCGCGGGGTCCCGGCCGACCGGATCGCCGTGATCCATCCCGGGGTCGACCCGGTCAAATTTGCGATCGGCGCACAGGTTGACCGGACCACCCCACCGTCATTCCTTTTCATCGGGCGGCTCAAGCGTTACAAAGGGGTAGAGATTGCGCTCCGGGCTCTGGCGCTGGTTCGTCAAACCCGGGCCGATGTTACCCTGAATGTCGCCGGGAGCGGAGACGATCGCCCCCGACTAGAGGCCCTGGCGGCTTCGTTGGGGCTTGAAGGGGCGGTACGATTCTTGGGGTTTGTCGACGACACGACCAAAATCGCCCTGCTCCGTTCCACTTGGGCGAACCTGTTCCCGTCGCCAAAGGAAGGGTGGGGGATTACCGTGATGGAGGCCGCCGGCTGCGGTACCCCGTCCATCGCGTCCGACAGTCCCGGGCTTCGTGACTCGGTTCGCCGGGACCGGACCGGGTTCTTGGTTCCGCACGGAGACGTCCCCAGCCTGGCGGAGCGAATGTTGCATCTAGCTTCGGACCGTGCCTTGGTCGATCGACTCGGGGCGGCGGCCCGGGCCGAAGCTGAACGCTGGACCTGGGACGATGCGGCGGACGCCACGTTCCGCCACTTGGAGAACATCGTCAGGCAATCGGGCAATCAGAGGAGCTGATTCATGCACAGTGCGTTCGCCGCCCGCCACTGCGAAGTGGCCGATGAGTTAAAAGTCCGGGCCCAAGCCGTGATGGACCGACTCGCGCATTTTCCACCTCACGCGATCGAGGGAGGCGTCGTCTTCGACCTCACAGCCGAAGGACATCTCGTTGAGCTCAAGCTCCATGTGCCGGGAGGCCGTTGGCTGGTGGCGACCGCGGTCGAGCGAGATCACCGCACCGCCCTCGACCGGGCGGAGGAGAAACTGAAGAAGCAGCTCGACAAGGTGACGACCGGTCTGCGGCGGGATCGCCACGCGGCCGACGAAATGCCATGAGCCTTCGCGCGCGCGACCTCCTCGGACGGCGCGGTGACCTGCTCGAGCTCGAGTCGCTGACCGGCGAGATCGGGCTGGACCGGGCTTTACCGGAGACCGACATCGCGAGCCCGGGCCTGGTGTTGGCGGGGTATACGGCCCGATTCGTTCCCGACCGAATGCAAGTTCTCGGCGAGACCGAAATCAGCTACCTCTCGTCGCTGGAGGAGACCGCGCGCCGACAGTCCATTGCGACGTTTTTCAGTTTCGACCTCCCGATCGTCTTTATCACCAAGGGGCAGAGCCCCCCCGAGCCGTTGGTGAGTATGGCCCGGGAGCGGGGAATTCCGGTCCTCCGAACCCAGCTCAAAACCGCGCTATTCTATAGCCGCGCCAAGCCGATCTTGGAGCATGCCTTTGCCCCACGCACCACGCTGCACGGGTCGTTGGCTGACGTCTACGGAGTCGGCCTGTTGTTCACCGGGCGGAGCGGGATCGGCAAGAGCGAATGCGTGCTCGACCTCGTGGAACGAGGCCACCGGCTGGTGGCCGATGATGTGGTCATCGCGACCCGCCGGGGCAGCGGGCTCTTGATCGGACAGGGTCACGAGCTTGCCGCGCACCACATGGAGATTCGCGGGGTCGGCCTGATCGACATTCAAATGTTATTCGGGGTCCGATCGGTCCGGCAACAGAAGCGGATTGAAGTAATCGTCCATCTCGATGATTGGACCAATGCCCCCGACGCCGATCGGACCGGGTTGGCTCGTCAAGAAATCACGATTCTCGATGTCAAGCTGCCGAAGGTCATCGTTCCGCTTAACCCCGGGAAGAACCTCACCGTGATTTCCGAGGTCGTGGCCATGAATCACCTCCTCCGAATGGCCGGAGTCGACAGCGCCGCGGTCTTCAATGATCGCTTGATCAAGCGGATGAAGGAGCAGCGTGGGCTCCGCGAATATCTCCAGGAGGACTACGAGTGACGGTGGCCTTACAAGGAATTGTCGTCTGTCACGGCGACCTGGGTCGCGCACTGGTCGCGGCCGTCGAGGAGATCAGCGGCGTTCAGGGCGCCCTCGTGGCGGTCACGAACACCGGCTGCGATCGCGGACAGCTCGAAGATCGGATTGTCGCCGCCGTCGACAACCGTCCGTCGGTTGTGTTCGTCGATATGCCGAGTGGATCGTGTCTGTTCGCAGCGGCCCGCCGCCTGTCCGGCGCGGCCGGGACCCGGCTCGTCACCGGGGTCAATCTGGCAATGCTTTTGGACTTCGTTTTCCATCGCCAGCTGTCGCCGGAGGCGGCCGGCGATCGGGCGATCGAGACCGGCACCACTGCGATCTCGGCTCGTTGATGGCGATCGTGGTCGCCCGGATCGACGATCGCCTGGTCCACGGGCAAGTGGTGATCGGATGGGGGCGGCCCCTCGAGGTCGATCGGATCGTGCTGGTCGATGCCGATGTCGCGGCGAGCGAATTCGAACGGGAGCTGTATGAAATGGCGGTCCCGCGGGGCATTGCCGTCGAGTTTCTCTCGCCGGACGACGCCCCCGCCCGGATCCAAGCGCTGGGGGCGGATGCCGGGCGCGCCCTGGTGTTGACCGGGTCGGTCGAGACGATGGTGGCCCTCGCGTTGCGCTGTCCTGACGCGATTGGGCGGGTCAATCTCGGCGGGATTCACGACCGCCCCGGCCGGCGGGAGTACCTCCGTTACGTCTATCTCACACCGGACGAGCTCGCTCAATTGGCAGCGGTGGAGGCGGCGGGGGTCGACGTGTCCGCGCAAGACCTTCCAACCACGGCGCCGGTCCCGTTGGCGGCGCTCCGCCAGTGATGCCCGGGTGGCCGGTCGTGGCCTGGTTGATTGGGTGGGCTACCGTCGCGGGGCTCGACCTTGCGAGCGTGCTCCAAGCGCTGTTGTCGCGCCCGCTCGTGGTCGGGGCCGGAGCCGGTTGGCTGCTCGGTGATCCGGAAAATGGGCTTCGGGTCGGTGCCCTGCTGGAGCTCTTTGCCCTCGATGTCGTCCCGGTGGGCAGTTCGAGCTATCCCGACTTTGGGGCGGCCACGGTCGGGGCGGTGATTCTGGCCGGGGCGGGACCGTGGCAGGAAACGTTAGGCATCGCGACCGGATTTGGCCTCGGTTGTGCCGCCCTTGCGGGGGCGACGCTGCCGATCACCCGTCGGATCAATGCCCGGACCCTGCGGGCCTACGGGGACCGGTTGACCGGCGGCGATGCTCGGGCAGTCCAGCTGGTTCATTGGGCCGGCCTCGGTCACGATTCGATCCGGAGCCTGGTGGTCGCGGTGATCGCGGTGGCCGTTGCCTTCGCGGTGCGGATGGCGGGGTGGCTGCCGGCCGGCGATCCGGGTCTGGCGCTCACAGCCGTGGCGGCGGGCGGAGCTGGGTGGGCCGTGGCTCATGGCGCCACGGCCAGTGCCCGGTCCGGCCCCCGGTGGCGTTGGGCCTTAGCGGGCCTCGGGACCGGCCTGGCGGTGGTGCTCACATGGTAACTGGGACGGGGCGAGCGGCCCTTCGGCTGCTGATCGTCCAGGCGGCGTGGACCTACGAGCGACTCCAAGGGGTGGGGGTGGGGTTTTCATCCATTCCGCTGCTGGAGCCGCTTCGCGGCGATCCCCCACGGTACCGGGCGGCGGTGAGCCGGGCGAGCGAGTACTTCAATGCCCACCCGTACTTGACCGGGATCGCCGTTGGGGCCGCCGCCCGAGCCGAAATCGACGGAGTGCCGGGCCCCACAATCCAGCGGCTCAAGACGGCTCTGGCTGGGCCACTCGGATCCTTAGGCGATCAGCTCTTTTGGATCGGAGTGGTGCCGGCCGTTATGGCCGCGATGCTGTTCGCCGTATCTCGGGGCGCCGGGACACCGGCGATCGGGCTCGGAGTTCTGCTCTACGCTATGGTCAGGCTGTACGTGACGGTCTGGGGCCTCCTTCTGGGCCTCCGGTCGGGGCTCAAGGTGTCTGGGGCACTGAAGGCGTCGGGGTTGACGGATCAAGTCCGTCGGGTGGGGCTCCTCGCCGGATTCGTCGTCGGAGCGGCCATATCGCCGCTGTTTCAGTGGCTGGCCGTCCCGGCCGGACCGTTCCGCTGGTGGGCCGCCCCGGCGCTCGGAATCATTGGCGGCACCCTGGCCGCCTTGGTGCGATTCCGGGTGCCCACGGCCCGGCAGATCACTTTGATGGCGATGGTGGTGGTTCTTCTTTGGCACGGGAGGTAGCGGCATGATCGAACGAGAGGTCGAGGTCGTCAACCCGCTCGGGCTCCACGCCCGCCCGGCAGCCAAGTTCGTCAAGATCGCCGCGGCCCACACCGCGGAGATAACGGTCGTCAAAGACGGCACCTCGATCAACGGCAAGAGCATCATGGGCGTCATGATGTTGGCGGCCGAGTGTGGCAGCTCGTTGATCATTCGCGCGGATGGAAGCGACGC
>JAYVJS010000226.1:0-3418 GCA_043769075.1 Gemmatimonadota bacterium
CCACCGGCCTGATAACTGGACTAGCCACCGGCACTACCAGGATCACCGGCACCGTCAACGGGCTTTCGGGCACCGTGTCTTTGGTGGTCGGCGGCACGCTCCACCGCGAATCGGTGCGGAGTTCGACGACCTGGGCCAAAATCGATGGACCACATGTCGTCGATGGGACGATCGCCGTTGGAGACCCTGCCAGCGTGGTCCTGACCATCGAACCAGGCACCATCGTGATCATGCGGCCCGACGCCGGCTTTCACTTCGGCGCTGCTGGACCCGGCCGGCTGGTGATTCCTGGAGGCGCTGCTGTCGACTTTCGTCCGCCGAACGCCGGTCTTCGATGGGGAGAAATGGTCTTCGAAGGCCGCGGCGAATCGGTCTTGCGCAACGTGACGCTCACCGGTTGCGGAGGCTCGTTTCCGGTCGCGACGACTTGCATTCGCCTGCGCGGGTCGTCTGGCGCGGCCCAGCCGAGGTTGTTGGTCGACAGCCTAACGATCAACGACAGCGAGGGATCGGGAATCGTCCTCGAGGGTCGAGTACCGTTCGCACCGAACTCCCGGGCCCTCATGATCAGCGGCACTCTTGGGCCCGGCGTCGTTATGTCAGCGGCGGCGGCGGGAAGTTTTCCGACCGACAGTCGGGTCTTCGGCGACCGGATCAACGAAGTTCAACTCACCAGCGACACCATTGCCACGTCGACCACGTTGCGGCGGTACCTGTTCACCTGGCACGTTACCGGCCGGATTTGGGTTGAGGGACAGGAGCAACCGACGCTAACGATCGAACCGGGCGCCCGTTTGCTGTTTGACCGGGACGCCGGGCTCACGATTGGCAAAAATAGCCCAGGCCGCTTGGTCGCCGGCGTGACAGGCGGTGACTATGTCCTCCTCGGGGCGTTTAGTCTGGGGAACCCGTGGACCGGGCTCCAATTCATGGGCCAAAGCGCGGGGAGCTCGGTGACGAAGGCCGTGATACTGGACTGTTCGGGCGGAATCGAAAACATTCCTGGTTGTGTCGCTATCTGGGGAGACGGGTCAAGCGCCGGAGCCGCGCCGGTTCTCAGCGAAGTGATCATCCAGCGGGCCGAGCAAGTGGCGATCGGGATCGGGAAGGGAGGCGGATTCGGGGTCGGCTCCAAGGGGCTTCGCATCCTGGATACGAAGGGGACGGTGATGCTGATGTTCCCCAGCGCCATTCCAACCATCCCGAGAGGTGACTACACCGGGAACCAGTTCGATGCCGTGGCGGTGTTCGGAGACGTCATTGCGACCAGCGCTACGTGGCCTGCGATTGGGATTCCCTATTCGCTCAGCACGCTCCACGTCGAGGGGCCGGACCAGCCGGTGGTAACCTTGAGCCCCGGCGTGACTGTGCAGTTTCGCCAGGGGAGCGAGGTCCGAATCGGACGTCTGGCGCCCGGGGGCCTCCGGGCGCTCGGCACTCCGGACTCGGTCGTGACCTTTAAGGGCGAGCTCCTCCGCGGGGAAGCTGGGTTTTGGAATGGGATCGAGATTGGGCCACTCGCGTCGAGCAGCACGCTCTTCGACTATACGATCATCGATGACGCCGGAAGCGACAATGGGACGATCCAGGCGGCGATCAAGCTTGCCGTGGACCTGGGCGGCATGATTCGGAACACCACCATTCGTCGCTCCGCTCGATGCGGAATCGCTCGACTTCCGGGGCCAACGTGGGTCACCGACTTTACCGCGCCCGCTCTCCGGAACCTGTTCATCGACAACGCGGGACCAGACCAGTGCGGCCCTTAGCCCCGGTTCTCGGTCATTGAAGTCGACAACGGGTGGGTCCTCCGAGATCGGAAAAGACATTGTGAAAAGAGGGGTCGGTGTAATCGTCGGTCCAGGGTGCTTCGAAAATCACGATCCCACAGGTGGCGGAACGCCGGACCGTGCTGTTGGTTATCACCCCACCGGGATCCACCTGAAACCGAATTGCCCCACCGAGGTTGGGATCCCCCCGCCCCGCATCCAGCACCTCGACATGGTCAAGCCGGGTTCGCGAGTCTCCGGCAACGCCGATCTGGACTCCGTACCAAGAGCCGGCCACCCCAGGCGGAAGGCCTGAGAAAACGACCGGACGATCCGCCGTCCCGACGGCCCGAAGTGCTCCCCCGACAACGACGTACCCATTCATGCCGACTTGGATTCGAACCCCTGGGGCGAGGGTGAGGACCGGATTATTCGATGGATGGGTAATCGACAGCCCGCCGGGCGCTCGGTAGGGTACACCTGGATCGTGCCATGTCGCCGACTCGCCAATTTCCTGGGAGGTGAGTTCGACCACATCATCGGCGTTGCCCCGAAGATCGCCAGGGGGAATCGTGGCGACGGCGTTCACGGAAATCGAGAGCGGTACTCCGCCGCTCCCGGTCACCGTCAGGTTCTTCGACCCTGGAGCAAAGCCAACTCCGCGCACCTCGATCCCATCCCACGCCGCATCACGAATTGTCAGCGAGTCGACTAAGAGTCCGGTTTGGGCCGCAAATACCCTGAGACACGGTGCCCGCGCCCCCTGGATCGCGGAACCGCAGGCACTCAAGGTCGTTCGGATCAATGCGCTTGGTTCGGGGCCTGGCGAATCGCCGATTTCGATTCCAAACCAATGCGAGGCGATCGGTTGGAACACGACCGGCGGACCCGTCGGAGCTCCGACGACCAGTCGGCCGGGGCCCTCGTCGCCGACTTGGAAGCTCGCGGCCGAGTCGACAAGAACCACCGCGCCGGCGGGAATCCGCAACAAGGGATTCGCCGGCCCCCCGACATGAACCTGACCGGTAACCCGCCAGGCCGGGCCGAGCACATCCCAGGAGCCGGATCGCTTGAGTCGCCCGGTGCCGATATGGAACTCGTTCTGCGTATTGCCGGCGAAGTTTCCGCCGCGCGGCAGATTCACGGCAGCCTCCGGTCCGAGGGCGGCGATCGGGCCGTCACCCCCGGTAATGGTCAGGTTCCGCGAGCCCGGGGCGAAAGCCGCACCACTTTCCATCCGAAGACCGAAATCGTGAGGCTCGATGATGCTGACGCCCTCAAGGAGGATCTCGCCTCGAAAAACCGACAGGCAGCCGAACTGTGCGGCGCCACTCCGCGAGATGGCGCCACAATGGCGGATCACGACATTCCGCAGTTCGGAGCGAAGGTCATTGTTGAACACGATCCCGACCCATGTCCCTCTCCCAGTGGAATCGCCTTGAAAGGTGACCGGGTCGCCGCCGACGGAGGCCACCAACCGGCCGGGCTCGAATGCTCCGATCATCAGCATCGACCGAGGAGTAAACTGCACCGTCGTGCCCGGCTCGATCGTCAGCACTGGCGCCGGGGTACCGCTGACCAAAAGCTCTCCCTCCACGATGTGGGGCGAGTCGGTGACCCGCCACACCTCACTCCGCGTGACCGGAAGTCGG
>JAYVJS010000227.1:0-3128 GCA_043769075.1 Gemmatimonadota bacterium
GCGACCGCCCGAGGAACTGCCCACTCCAACACCGACCGCCGACCGCACAGGACCGAGGAGAAATGCAGCGTTAGGTGCGATTGATCAGAGGTTCCCTAGTGCGAGGCGTCGCGGGTTTCGACCGGCGCATTCCACCGGGTCCATACCGCGATGACCGCGCAGCCATCCTCATGAAATTCGGCCGGCAGCTGCCCGGCGCCGCGGTAGACCTCCATCATCTCGATGTCGGCTGGCGGAATCCGGTTGAGTTTCTCGATCACATCGCTAGGGGTCTCGTTCGTTCCGCCGAATGTGGGCCCAATCGGGGCGGAGCCGAGTTGAGCCTTGGCCGCCCCCAACCCGCCCCCCAGAAGGCGAACCCCATCAACCCACACCGTGACCTTTGAACTGGGGCCGCTGCAGCGCGTGATCTTGAGGTTGTTGGCCCAATCGAGTCCTGGCGGTCCGATGGAAACCCGCACGCCCGGGAGGTTCTGGAGGTATTCGAGCGTCTGGATCGCCGGGCGGCGGTCCAGCTGCTCCCGACTGAGATAGCTCCCCATCCCGAGCCGTTGCCGCCGGAAGAAGCCGTCGTACTTGGTCGTGCCCGCGTATCGGACCGGCTTCCACGGCTTCGCCTCGACCTCGAGGTCGGCGAGCTGTTGGGCGCTCTCGGTCAGGAACACGGTGACGGTGTCGGTCAGGCTCCACCCTTTGGGGAACGTGAAGCCGGTCGGTTTGAATCCGATCCGTCGAAAGCTGATGGTCGCGGCCGTTGAGGGGAGCCGAACCGCAAACCAGCCGTCGGCGTCGGTCGTGGCCAGGACTCGGCGCTCGGCGTCGAGGACCTCGGCACCGGCGAGCTTGCGCGCTTTCTGGTCGCGGACCCGACCGGCCACTACCCGGAGGCTGTCTTGGGCGTTGAGAAGGGAGGGCGCCAAACCGAGGGCCACGAGACAAACGGCGAATCGAGGATTCACAGCGACCTCCATGGGTATGGCCAACGGCCAGCCGCTCAACAATACACCGGCTCGGGCTCGTGAGGATTTCTTCACCCCGGCCGTCAGGTGCCTTCACAGCCCAACCGGCAATTTCCGGGTTGCCCTCGTCGGAGGAGTTCCCGGTGATTCCAAAGCCCCCGTTCGCCTCGACCCTGAGCCTCGAGGACGAGTTGGCGCGATTCGAAGCCCTGAAACCCCGGCTCGCCGATGTGTGGCAGCGGCTTTCCGCTGACGATACCTCGCCGTACACCTCGGTGATCGTCCCGTCGTTGACCCTCGATCAATACGAACTCACCAAGCTGGCGGGGGCGACATACTACGAGGAACGGCTCCTCTTTCTGTTGATCCGGCTTCGCAACCCCCGCGCCCACCTGGTCTACGTCACCTCGTATCCGGTTCACCCGCAGGTGCTCGAGTACTATCTCCAGATGTTGGCCGGCATTCCGGCGAGTCATGCCCGTGCTCGGTTGACCATGATCGCCGCGTACGACGGCTCGCCCCGGCCACTCACCGAGAAAATCCTCGAGCGGCCCCGGCTCGTCGAACGGATCCGGTGTGCGATTCGGAACCCGGCAGAGGCCTACCTCACCGTGTTCAACGCGACACCGCTGGAACGCAAGCTGGCCGTCTTGCTTGGGATTCCGCTCAATGGGTGCGATCCGGCCCTCAGTCACCTGGGCTCGAAGTCCGGGGGTCGCCAGGTACTCCGAGAGGCGGGCGTCCCGGTGCCGGCCGGGTTCGAGGATCTCAAGTCGGCGGACGATATCGCCGCGGCGTTGGACGACTTGGCTCGGTTGCGACCAGGAATCCGCCGTGCCGTAGTCAAGTTGAACGAAGGCTTTTCGGGGGAGGGGAATGCGGTATTCGAGTATCCCGATACGCCGGGGCCATCGTCAATTCGGGACGGATTGGCCGGGCTCCGCTTTGTTGCCGAGGGCGAAACGCCGCCGAGCTATCTGGCCAAGTTCGCCGAAATGGGAGGGGTGGTCGAGGAGTTCATCGAAGGGGCCCGGAAGCGATCACCGAGCGCCCAGATCCGGACCAGTCCAAGCGGCGAGGTGATCCCGGTGTCTACCCACGAGCAGATTCTCGGGGGAGAATCGGGGCAGATCTTTCTGGGAGCGCGATTCCCGGCCGAGGAACCGTACCGACTCGCCGTCCAGGATGCGGGCGTTCGGGTCGGCCAAGTGCTCGCGGCGCGTGGTGTGGTGAGCCGGTTCAGTGTCGACTTCCTTGCCTGGCAGGCAGGGCGCCGCGATCCCTGGCAGCTTGCCGGCATCGAGATCAATCTCCGGATGGGGGGCACCACCCACCCGTTTCTCGCCCTCCGGTTTCTGACCGGCGGCTCCCTCGATCCCGCCACCGGGCTGTTCCGCAGTCCGACCGGTCGGCCGAAGTACTACCGGGCCACCGACAACTTGCGGTCGGCCCAGTATCGGGGCCTGTTGCCTGAGGACCTGATCGACATTCTCTCGGTCAACCAGTTGCACTACAACGAGCGAACCGGATCCGGCGTGCTTTTTCACATGATCGGCGCGCTGAGTGAGTTCGGAAAAATCGGCCTCACGGCGATCGCCAATACGGTCAGGGGCCGACGTGCTGTTCGAGCGAGCGGTCGATGTGCTCGACGCTGAGACCGGCTATGGCCGCCCGTCGTAACGCGGGGATTGGCCGGGGAGCCATTGAGGCGTAGCTTCTCCGGGTTGGCAGGACTCCGGATCATCCCGATGGCTATTTGGAAGGTGGCTGACGTGCGCTTTTCTCCCTGGGGGGCGGCCTTGGCGGTTGCCCTCTTGCCGCTGGCTCCGTTCTCCGGTCAGGCCCAGACACCCGATGTCACCGCGGAAATGCGCTGGCGGCAGATCGGCCCGACCCGGGCCGGACGGGCCCGGGCCCTCTCTGGCGTCGCGAGCCAGCCGAACGTGTTCTACATCGGATTCGACAACGGCGGTCTCTGGCGTTCGACCGACTACGGGTCGAACTGGGTTCCCCTCTTCGACCACGAGTCGACCGGGTCGATCGGGGCGATCGCGGTGGCCCCCTCGGATCCGACGGTCATCTATGTCGGATCGGGCGCCGGGATCATCCGCCCGGATTTGGCAACCGGCGATGGGATGTATAAGTCGACCAACGGGGGCAAGACCTGGA
>JAYVJS010000228.1:0-18935 GCA_043769075.1 Gemmatimonadota bacterium
TCACCGGCCGGCGCCAGCGCTGACCGAGGACGGAACCTGTCGACTCGGCCCGCATCCTTCTTGGGATCCCTTGCGCTCGCGTTGGTCGCCTTGGGGCAACCGGAAGCCGGCCGCGGTGTGGTCGAAACGGCTCGACAGCCGTCGTGCCAGTTTGACACGAGCCTGGCCACGGTCGTCGTTCCGGCCGTGGTCTACTTGGCGCCGCCGCGTGGCCTAACGATGGTTCCGGCCGCCCTGAACCGGTCGCTGAGGTTCATTGCCGCCGTGGGGCCGCATTTCCGCCGGCCCGATCGGCTCGAGATCCCGGTCCGCCCGATCATTCCCGCCCATCGCTTCGGTGAACCGCCGGATAGCCTCCAATTCGACCTCGGCGGTCCCTTGCTTCTTCCGCTCGCACCGGATGGGCTGCTCAACGGGCGGCAACCGGTGGCGGCCAGCGCCGTCCCGGCAGTCAATGCCGCCCTGGTTGCCGCGGTACTCCGCCGGGACTCGGCCGGCCCGCTGGACGTAAAGGAATGGGCCGCCCTGTCGGCGGCTGGTCCCGTGCAGCTCCAGGTTGGGATCGGAGTTGAGGCGCCGCCCGGGTCGCTGCCCCTAATGCGGACCGCGATCCCGATCTTCAAAGCGGATACCGAGGTGACCGCTCTCAGGTTTGCGAAGCCTCAATACCCGACCGGTTCTCAAATGCGGGGCGAGGCCGCCCATGTGGACGTACGCTATGTGGTGCGGGAGGACGGCCGGGCCGATCCCTCTTCAATCGAAGTCCTGAGCGTCGAGGTCGACGCCAAGAGCTCGGTCGACACGGCCGCGGAAGCGTTCGCGAAGTCGGCCGTCAAGGCGATCGGGGACAGCCGCTTCAACCCGGCCCGGGTCCGTGGGTGTCCAGTGCGGGCCACCGTCGCCCAACGGATTAGCTTCAAGATCGGCTTCTAGGCCGTTGCGGCATGGACCGTCTCTCAACTGAAAGGTCATTCGATGCTTCGAGCTCCAATCATTACCATTGCGACCGTGCTTTTGGCCGCTTGCGGCGCCAAACCTGACAAGGCTGTTACCGCCGATTCGACGACCGCCGGCCCGGTGACGGTGCCTCCGGCACCGGTCGCCGGTACCGATGTGATCCCGACGACCACGTTTGCGCCGAAGTTGGCTGTCGATGTCGCGACCCTGACCAAAATGTCGTCGGGGGTCTACTACAAAGACTTGGTCCTGGGCACCGGTACCGAGCTGGTGGTCGGCAAGGCGGCCTCGGTCAACTACGTCGGAACCCTGCCCGACGGCACCCAGTTCGATGCGGGCCAATACACCTTCACGCCCGGGGCCCATCGGGTCATTCCCGGTTGGGAGGAAGGGACGCCCGGGATGAAGGTGGGGGGCAAGCGGCTGCTGGTCATTCCACCCGAGCTTGGGTATGGCGCTATGGGCCAAGGGGCGATCCCGCCCAATGCGGTGCTGGTGTTTACGGTCGAACTCCTGTCGGTAGAATAGGCGTCGACCCGGCCTCCTTCGCGTAGATTGCCATAGTCGGATCGATTCTCGTATCCCACCAGTACCCCTCGCCCGGCTCTTCTTGCGGCTGGGCGTGGAAGAGAACCTGTTTCACTGGCGGCGAGGGTCCGAAAACGGGGCGCCAATTTTCCCTTGGGTGGCGAGGTAACCCTCGACGGGTACTTCAAAGGTCATCCATCGATCCGCCTTACCCCGTCCACTGCGACAGGCGTGGCCAGCTACAGCGGGGACGGCTTCTTGCCCAACACGAGCGCGACCAACGCCTTCAGTACGTTGTCCGGTACGGTGTGGCCACCATCGAATTCGAGATATTCGACCTGGACCTCGGCCTTCCTCAATACGTCCGCAAGCGAGCGTGACTCGTTCACCGGGCAGGCCTCGTCGCTCCGCCCGTGAGCGAGCAAGACCCGGAGGCCGCTCCGCTTGGGAAGGTCGCCCCGGAGCCGCATCGCGCACGGTGAGAAGCTCGCCATCGCGCCGATGCGATGGTCTTCGGCTGCTAGGTCCGCCGCGACCCCTGCTCCCTGCGAAAAGCCGCTCATCACAAGCCACACGGGGGCGCCAGGATGGGGATCGAGCAGCTCGGTCAACCGGGCCCGAATCCGGGCCCGGCTCGAGGCCTGCTCCTCATCGCTTTGGCCCCAGTGGTGACCCTTGAGCCTCTGATAGGGACCTTCGAGGAGGACGATCGACACCTCCGCCGGAAGGCCAGCCGCCCGAAGTTGTTCGGCCATCTTTTCTCCTGTGCCAAGATCGCCGCCTACACCGTGCAGAAACACCAGGACCCTTGCCGCGCCCGACGGCAGCGGTCCGTTGATCTCGGTCGCGAGCGGCTGATCCAGCGGGCGAGGGCGAAAATGGAAGTACCCGAGCGCTCCAAGCACTACCAGGCCCACCGTAAGCGCCACTCGCCGCAGCGGGTTTGTCATTGATCACCGCGCGGCGAAGTCGAGTCGTTCACGGTTGGTGGTCCCAACGGTGGCTCAACGTCGAATCCGAAGAGTCTGGGATTCGCCCCGATCACCGCCGCCGCCACGACGCGAAAAACATAGTCGTACGTTTCCGTTGGGATGTCCCGGCGGTGCTGTTCGAGCAGGGCCCAGAAATTCCGCTCGGCGGGTGATTCCGGCAGGGACCGGAGGAGACGGCGCAACCGCGTTTCGCCCATGTTGTACGACGCCATGACGAGCAGCCCCGACGCTTGGGCCTCGGTCGTGTAGATGTCCTGGAGATATCGGGCCGCGGCCTCAGTGGCTTTGGACACATCGTGGCGCTCGTCGGAGGGATCGAACGTCCTCTCGCCCTGGAGCGGACCGAGCCGCAGCCCGTATGCTTCGGCGGTGGGCGGAATGAACTGCCATAGCCCCTTGGGCACCCCACTTGGTGTTGAGGGGCCGATGGCTCTGGGGTCGAGGTTGCTCTCCTGCAGTGCGAGATAGAAAAACTCTCGCGGTAGGTGGTGTCGCAGCAGAATGCTCGCCACTTTCGCGCCGAGGCCCTCCTGGTTGGCGCGCCCGAGACCGGCCCGCAGATCCGCCCCGGACCACAGCTTGATGTACCGGCGAACTTCGTCCACGAAGCCGCGGGGTACGGTGGCTTCCGATTCGCCTAACCGATGAACCGTTCGGTAGATGAGCTGGACGTCAGCGGGAGTTCCGCTACTGTAGATCCCGAGGGTTTTAAGGAGATCTTCGTATTGGGCCTCGAGACGGGCGCGGTGCTCCTGGGTTGTCCGATCGGGCCCGGCCGTCGCCTCCAGTCGCCGGACATCGAGTTCGAGAGACTTCATGGTGTTGAATACTGCGCCGGCGGCCTGGCGCAGCGCCCGAACGCGCTGGGCCTGCCACACGGCCATTCCTCCCGCGCCGACGGCTATCACCAGCAGCGTTACCACCGCCCCACGAAGGCGGCGGGTGCGCTTGATCCAACTGGTGGTCTCCTGTACGTGACGATTGTGGATGGCCGCTCGAACCAGGCGGGTATGCATCGACATGTCTTCCGGAGCGTCTTCCGCGAGGTACCGGTCGACCACCTCTCCGATCTGGAATCGACGGGTTGGGCGCGGCACCGGCAGGTCCGGGCGAGTGACCCGGACCTCGGGTCCGCGGAGGCCCAATCGCACCGTGGTCAGGGCACCCAGCGGGGCGCCGGTCACCGGCTTGCCGTCGACAAAGGTGCCGTTGGTACTGCCGAGGTCGACGATAGTCCATTCGTCGCCATTTCTTCGGATCTCGAGGTGCTCAGCGCTGACGAGGTCATGGGGCACCACGATACCGTTCGTCGCCGCCCGACCAAGCCGCACGGTCTCGCCGAAACGGAGAAGCTCGGTGCCGCCGGGAACGGCTACCTGAATCTCGTTCGGCATGTCATCACGGTCTCGTGACCACGTGGTAGATCACGTAGAACCATGAACAGAGACCATGAAACATCGCCCATAGAACAGACTGGCTTTTCCACCAGCTGATGGTGATCGCCAGCGCTGAGCCGACGCTGATTCCGCCCTTCATGACTTCGTTTCTGACGCTGTACATGGGCATGTCCGCGCTCCTGGTTGACCGATGGGCCGAGGTTTCGTCTGAACTTACCTCGAGGCAAGCTAGGTAAGGGAGTGGAGATCGGAGGGTGGGGGTCCGATCGCCTTCACTCCCTCAGGGTCCCGCTAGAACGGCGCCGGCCGTTCCACCCGCACGACGGCACCCGACCCCGGATGGACAAACGCCAACACCTCGGCGTGCAGCATCAGGCGGTCTCCGGGCTCGGGCGCCGTCCGCCCATAGAGGCGATCACCGACAATCGGGGTATTGAGCCCAAGTGGGTGTGAGGCATGCACCCTCAACTGATGGGTGCGCCCCGTCAGCGGGGTCAGCGCCACCTTCGTGCGTCCCTCCCCGCGATCCAAGACCTGCCAGGTGGTGACAGCGGCTTTGCCATGCTCCGGGTCGTGGATCTGGCGCGGTCGGTCGTCAACATCGAGGCGGAGTGGCAGGTCAATCACGCCCTGCTCGCCTGGCACCTCTCCGTCGAGCCATGCCACATAGCGCTTGGTGATCGCCCGCAACGAGAACAGTCGCTGGAGCGCCGAAAACGTTAGGCGGTCCTTGGCGGCGAGCAGCAGGCCGGAGGTGTCGAGATCGAGCCGATGGACCACCAGTTGGCCCGTCGCGTCGGGATACCGGGCCCGGAGGCGAGTCATCACCGAGTCCTGCAGCAGCCGGCTCCGCCCCGGTACCGACAGGAGCCCGCACGGCTTGTCGACGATCACGATCTCAGCATCCTCGTACACCACCGCCGGCTCTGACTCGGCGATCGCGTCGCCCCCGAACACCGGGGCCGGATCGGCCGGCAGTCCAAGCAGCATGTGCGCGAGGATCGGGGCGCACTTGCCGCGACAGGCCGGGTAATACGATCCCGCGTGGCGGTCGCCGGACCGCGGCGGGGCGCCCCACCACACCTCGGCGAGGGCCAGCGGGCGAACGCCGAGTCGGTAGGCGTGGGCGAGCAGCTTCGGTCCGGCGCAGTCGCCGGCCCCGCCGGGTGGCTCTCCGGGCGCAAATAGATCGCGGAGGGATCGAATCTCCCCACGGGCGTTGGCGAAGTGGTACCCATCCTGGATCAGCGGGAGCAGTTCGCGCGATAAGGCGACCCGGGTGGCGTCAAACGCAAGGAGCCGCATCGCGGCCTCGCCATCGATCCAAACCGCGTCCCGCATCGCGACGTCGAACGCCGGCGGCGCCCAGCCCGCGACCTCCCAACGTCCGTCGAGCATGCCGGAGAACGCCCGCAGATAACCGACCGTCCCGTCGGGTGCTCCGACGACGAGGACGCCGAACATCTTGCCCCCGCCGGGTCGCTCCAGCCCCCAGGGCTCGGCCCCAGCCGACTTCAATGTCGCGAGCAGGTCCTCGGCCGCCCGCCGAGCCATTGGGTGGACGGCAGAGCGATCGAACGGACTGGGAAAGCGAGTCGGGAGTTCGGGGGCGGGTGGAACGGAGGAGAAGGTGATCATGTCACCGGACATATTGAGCGCCGCTTACCTACGGTCGATCAGCTGGTCGCTAAGCGTCCGCAGCTTCTCCCGCGCCACTGGGTCATAGGCCTGCGCCTGTGCCTTCCAGGGCTTCAGCTGGTTGAAAAAGATTCCGGTCGGCTCCGTCGTCGTCATGGCATTAATGACCGACTCGACCCCCTCCGCGATGGTCGAGCGGGGCGTGACTTTGAGGGCGAGCGCCATCGTCGTGCCCATCGTCGTGGCCGGGTGCAGCGAGTAGGTCAGGATCCCTTGCTTCTCGAGCGCGGGGGCCATGTCGATCGTCATCATGACCTGGGCAAGCTTGCTCTGGGCGTAGCCTCGCTCTCCGGCGTAGCCCTTCGTCATCATCACGTCGGTGAAGTCGATGGGCGTCTGGGACCCTGACGAGACGTTGATGATCCTCGCGGGGGCACTGGCGGCAATCAGCGGGAGCAGGAGCTTCGTCAGGAGATAGTGGGCCAGGTAGTTCACGGCGAAGTGCATTTCGTGCCCCTCGGCGCTGAACTTCCGGGTGGTGTCGAAGATGAAGCCGACCCCGGCGTTGTTGATGAGGAAGTCGAGGCGCTTGGTGTCGCGCACCACCGCGTCGGCGAGGCGTCGGACCTCATCGAGCGAGGCGAGGTCGGCGCGGTAGAATGTGGCGCTGCCCTTGCCGCTCTTGGTGATTTCAGCGACGAGGGAGTCGCCGCGCCCGACGCTTCGGCCGGTGATGAGCACATGGGCACCAGCCGCGGCAATCCGCCGGGCGACGTCTCGGCCCAGGCCGTCGGTGGAGCCGGTGACCAGCACCACTTTGCCCGTCATGTCGGGCAGGGGCGGCGCCTTGGCGAAATTCGTGGATGGCACCTGCGCCGCCCCGCTGATCGGGAGTCCGCCCGCCGCCAAAAGGAGGGCGAACACGCGCGCTCTCGTACCGGCCACGACGGAACGGCGAACCGAACGCTGAACAGGATCGCTGCTAAATGTCATAGCGGAGGATAAGCGTCCGAAGTGCTGATGTCGACGTCCGACGGGCGCCGGCGGGTTGGATACCTGGGGGGTCGCCTAGTGGCCCGCCAGTGACTGTGATATAATCGTTCAAGTCCCGCTGGCGGGGCAGTACCGAATTGTGGGGCGCCGCTGACGTGGGCGCTCGGCGGAGGCCTCCCCAACCGCCCGATCCACCGAACCGGGCCAGAAATCGACGGGGCGAATGAAGGAGCGGATTCGACTTCAGCGATCAGAATCCGCAGACCCCCAGGTCGCTCGACCCGAGGGCAGGAATGGCCCCTCGCCCTTGGAAGGCGGGCCGGCGTTCGGGCAAACCCAACCGGCTACCGAGACCGTCCCACTTCCCAAGCGTGAGTCCGGCGTGGGGCATCGGTTCGAGCAGTTGGCCATCCACGACCGGTCGCGTGGCGCCGGGGGAGAAGGGCTTCCGAGCGACCTCCGCGGCCGATTCGAGGGATCGCTTGGCACCGATCTTTCCCGGGTTCGAATCCACCCGGATCCGTCGCCCGACTCCATCCCGGCCACCCTCAACGCCCATGCGGTGACATTCGGCCACAACGTCCATGTCCGACCCGATGCGTACCGGGCCGGCACCGCGGATGGTGCCGCCCTGTTGGCCCACGAAATGGTGCATGTTGCCCAGCAGGCCACAGCGACCTCCGCCACGACGGAAATGACGGCCGAACCGCTGGAGCGTGAGGCGGCCGCACTCGGCCCGATGGTTGCCCGGGGAATGCCGGTGCGCCCGAGCGTCGCGCCGGCCCTGGCCCCGGCGGCCAGTCCGGCCACCGCGGCGCCCGCCCCGGCCCCCACGACCGCCCAACCGAATGTTCCGGCGGACATCGCGGTGCAAGACGCGTTCAACCCGATGGATAAGCTTCACAAGCTGATCAACGCGATCGACTCGTCGCAGGTCAAGATGGTGCCGGCGGAGGGCAAGCGGGGGTTTCTGGATTCAGCATGGGACAAGAAGCGGCACATCGACTATGCCGCCGTCGTAGGCGTCTTCACGGGTTTGACCCCCGATCAAACCAAGAAAGTGAAGGAGGTTTATCGTGCCCACGAGAAACGAACGCTCGACCAGGACTTGCTTGAGGGCGGCGAGTCAGGTTTTGAGAGCGATCTCAAAGTCGATCAACGGCATCGGCTCGCGGCCCTGATCGGCGGCACGGTCGTCGATCGCGGCGCCTCCCAGCCCGAGAAGGACGCCGTGGCGGGCCGGGTTCGCGAGGCCGACGCTGCCGAACTCCATGAGTTGCTCCATGGCAGTCGCGAAAAAGCCGACGTCGAACGAGTGATGCGACTGCTTCGCCGGCCGGGGTCGGAGAACCTCGCGGTCGCCAAGGTCTATCAGTCCATGTTCAAGGACGCCTCCCTTGGCGGCGACCTCGGGCGTCTCCCGTTCATTCAGCTGCCCCGGGCGATGCTTCACTTCCAGGGGCAGCACGCCGAGGCGGATCGGGCGGCCGTCGATCAACAGCGAGCCCGAATCGCCGGGATTGACGAGGAGCGTGCCAAGCTCGAGAAAGAGCGGGCCGAGGCCAAAGAAGAAGGCGGCATGGCGGGGGGTCTGGCACAGGCCCGAGCAGACTCCAAGATCAAAGATTTGGAAACGGCCCGCCGCGGCGTCGTGCAGGAGATCGAAGAACGACTCGGAGTCGTCATGGCGTCGACCCGCGAGGCTGCGCTTAGCCAGGGAGCCGACGAAGCCACGGCTCGCCGGGCGGCCCGAACCCGCGGGGACGAGTTCCTCGGCGGCGAGAAGGGTGTCGCGGCCATTGGAGGCTTGGACGCGATGGCGCTCCGGGCGGTTCTGGCCGACGACCCAGTGTCAAAGACCGTAGCGGATTTGACCCGCGCTCATATCAACGGCAAGCTCGACGCCGAGATGATCAACGCGGCCGTCCGGAACCTCCGACAGGAAGCGGACACCAGGGTTCAGGCCGAGTTTCCGGCGGCCAGCGCCAGCGAGCTCGAGGCGAAAAGTCGGGCCAAGGCCGCCGAGTACATCGCTCGCCTCAAGACGAGCTACGCGCAGGTCATCCCCTTGTGGACCTTCGACCAGTTGGTGGCCGACACCGGCAGTGCCAAGGACGCGGCCGTGAACCAGCAACTCCTCCAAAGTCAGGGCCGGCTCTCTGACGTTGAGGAACTGGTGGCGGCACTTTCCAACGGACGGAAAGACCTCGACACTGCCGATCGGATCCTCAAAACCAAATCGGCCCAGGAACTGGCACTCCTCCGGATCAACTACTTCCATCGGACCATGCGGTGGCTCGACGCCGACCTGTTCGGCGTCGATCCAACCAAAGCGGCAAGCGAGGCGGGCCCGCCGGATACTGAGCTGAAGCTCCGGCAAGAGTTCGGCATTAAGTCGGGCATGGCGCAGGGCGACGCTCGCCTTCGGTTGGAGGACTACATGCAACGGCCGGCTGAGGAAGGCGGCTTGCCCGAAGTCATGTACCTGAACTCCCGCGCCGAACGCGAGTACGAGTATGCGATCGAAAACCGCGGGTTTACCGGCTGGATGCGAGACCCCTGGGGCAACGAGCACCGGGAGCTGCTCGATGAGACGATCGTAGTGATTCGCACCACCGTTATGATCTACTCCGCCCGGGCAGCCGCCGATCCATCCTTCGCCAAGTCCAGCGACGCCCACAAGATGGTGGAGACGCTCCGGATGGCCCGCGCCACGATCCGCGGCGACCGCGCCGAGTATGAGAAGGCCAACGCGGCCCTCCGGTCGTTGCTCCAGTCGGTCGCGGCATTTGCGCTGCAAATCGCGTTGTCGGCAGTCTTGGGACCGATCGTGGCGGCGGCGGGCCGTCTGGTTCAAGCGGCGGCAACGGTGGTTCGAGTGGCCGTGCGAGCCGCGGCGTCGGTGCTGAGCTCGACCGTTGCGACGGTAGGATCCAACCTCGTCGCCTTCGGCAACGACTACTCGCTCTCGATGCTCAAGGGTGACATCCTCGGAGGGTTGGGCGGCCCGATCGGTCCCGCGGCCGTGGGCCGTCTGGCCAAGACCGCGGGAGGTTGGCTCGGCAAGAAGCTCGGTGGCAAGGTGTCGAACGAGTTGCTTCAGCTGGGCAAGGCGGTGGCCGGGGAGGGGGTCGAGCTCGGGAAGACAGCGGCCGGGATGAAGACAGGGGCATGGGTTCAGGGAGAGGATGTCGAGCTATCTCTCGGCGAAATCCTCAAGGCCCGAGGGATGGACATCGTGTCGAGCAAGGCCACCGACAAGCTGCAGAAGGGCCTTGGGCTAGCCGAACCAACGCCAACCCCGAGCGCCGACGAAGCACCGATACCAGCGCCACCTGTCGAACCGCCGGCCGCCCCGGTCCGTCCAACCGCCGACGCCGCGCCCGCTGTAGGAGGTCCGGATCACCCCGCGGTGGTGGTGCCTAGTGTTGCTCCGATCCAATCGGCTCCGGCGGCTCAGCCGCCCACGACGACCACCGAACCCGTGACGCATTCGACCGGTGTGCCTGAGCACATCGGGCCCACGGGAGACGCAAACGTCACCCAACCGAGGCCATCGGAGACCCCGGCCGATGGGGTGCCGGTTCATGTGCCCGACGGTCGGACTGGGCCCTCGACGTCGGGCGATTCGACCCGCATTCCCGTACCCGTTGGCCCGGAAGGCGACGCGTCGGTTCGAGTCCCTGCCGATGGGGTCCCACTCCCGATCGGCACGGACCCGACGGCACCTCAACCGGTCAGCCCCTACGAGAAGACCGAGCCCCATACCTCCGAGGGGTCCGTGTCGTCGAACCGGGCCACCCGCCCGACCCAGCCGATGCCGGCGGTTTCGGTCGGCGGCCCGCCCGGCCGGCCCGTGGGCATGGTATCACACCCGGCAAACCCAAGCCACCCCGACGATGCATTTCGGCTCTACCAGGAACACCTCCGGGCCGATCCCCATCGAGAAACGGCGCTCCTGTATAACCATGTGCTTGATGTCTGGGCCGTAGTCCAAGGCGACAGTAAGGGCGTTGATATTCGGGCGGCCCGTCACGAGCTCGGCTGGGCCGAGAGCCACACGATCGCGGTCCGGCACAATCACACAATCGGACGGGGAAAAATCACGCCTGAGTTCAATCAGGTCCCCAGTGGCCCCGGAGGTGACGTGAGCCGGATCGGGGCCGATGCCACGAAACGGCCTGGCTCGAATTGGCATGCAGTCGACATCGTCACCGCGGAGGGCAAGCCTGATCGGACCTGGCTGATCCGCGACGCCAAAACCGGCCTCTACACGGTCGACTTTCCCGATCCAGCGGAACGCGGCGGCCGGGGCCGGGTCTCATTCACCAACGTCGAGCAATATCAGAAGTGGTACGCCGGTCGATTTGGGTTTGAGCCGAAGCCGGCTTTCACCGGTGGATCCGGGGGGCCGGGTGGCGGTGTTTCGGCGAACGAACCTCCCGGCGACTCGGGCCCGGCGAACCACCCTCCCGTCGACCTGTCGACTCAGGGCACCTCGCCCGGGGCGGGTACCGGGCCGGGCCCCACGGTCGACCCGCAGCCCAAGCCTGCGACTCCATGGGTAGAGCCGACTCTGCGAGGCGTCGGTAGTGGGCCTCCCCAGGCCCAGCACAATCCCGGCTTTCCGGAGGGCATCCGGTTGCCGGACGGTACTCACCTGCCCAAGGTCGAAGTCCTCCCTCGCGATTTCGAGTTTGTGAGGGAACTTACCACCGGGGACAAGGGCATTAACGAAAGCATCGTGCTGAAGGGACCGGGCGGTGCGCCCGGCGAGTCGAAGCTTTGGATCTTCAAACCGGTTCGGGGGGAGGAATCCATGCGACTGGGGCCTGACGTCGGCATCGTGCAAGGTGAGCGCTGGCGGCGAGCAGCGGCTGCCGCCCACCTTGCCGACCAGCTCGGGTTCCACACGCCCGCCGTTCAACTGGTGGTGTATAACGGGCTGGTAGGTTCACTCCAGGAATTCCATGCCGGCTATCAGTCCGGGAAGGCGATGCTACTAAACGGGCAAACAGCGGAGATGTTCAAGTTCTGGAACTCGCCAATGCGCCAGAACATGGATGCCTTCGACTATTTCGTCGGCCACCAAGACCGCAATGCGGGGAACTTCATGCTCGCGATGGACAATGGAGAGCCCCGTTTGCTCTTGATCGACCAAGACTCGACCATCCCGGCGGGTCCGGACCGTTCGCGGGCCGCCCGAGACCCAGCTCTCGCGGACGGCAACGGAAAGCCCTTCGATCGACGCGGGGTGATGCGCGATATTCCGGCAACCATCACCGCCGACCTCGCCGAGCGATTTCGGGCCCTCAACGCGAACTTCCCCGATGTGACGCTGCGACAATGGCTGACGCCGGCCGAAGTTGACGGACTGCGCCAGCGACTCACGATCGTCGTGGCCCAGGTCAACGCTGGCCAAATTGGGGTGATCGGGGCCCCCTAACGTTATTGCGTTTCCACTGCCGTCTTAATCGCCCCCTCGGCCTCCACCATGCCGAACCAGGCCTTCTCCCACGCGGCCTTCGTCTGGGTGAGTTGGCCTAACGCCGCCGATCCGACCTGGATGGCCCACTCCGGATCGGTCGCCTGGATGTACTCCGACCGGGCTTGATTAGTCGCGGGCTCGGAGGCGGTCGCCTCCTCTTTGAACCGATTCGCCACGCTCCAGAGGTGACTTGCCTCCCTCACCCCGGCGGCAAGATCGGCGGGCAGGCTCCCGGTTCCTCGCATGGCCTTGTGGTACCACTCCTGATATGACTTGTTTGACTCGGTGAAGAAGCCTTTCGCCGAGGCAATGTCCTTGTCGGCCATTCCGAGATCGTAGCGGACCTTTTTCACCCCGCCCAGGTGTCCCCGGGCCCCGGCGCCCGGCAACTGGGCTTCGACTTGCTCAGCCTCGTGCGAGGTATAGGCCACCCCCGTCTGTTGCTGTTGGCCTTCCAGCTGACCGATGTACATGTCGAGCCGCCCCACCTGATTCTCCCTCAGCTCATCCGGCAGGTCGGTATAGCGAGTTGGGTCGGCGACCTCTCGCCGTTGGCGGCGGAGTTCGCGCAGCGTGGCCATGATGGCATCGTGCACCGTCCCGGCAGCATCCGGACTCTCGCGAATGACCACGTCGAATTGGGCGATCTTCGCCTCCAACTCTTTGCGGGCCCCGATCCCCCGGAAGTTGTCGTCGCCCGGGAGGGTGAGATCGTAAAAGAAGTTGGCCCCTTCGCGCCGTTTCATTTGCTCGTAGGGCACTTGATGGAACCGCTCCGGTGCCCCGAAGACGTTGTTCCGGATCGCTTCGATCGCGTTGCCTTGGACGCCGGCGTCGGCGAAGAAATGGGCCAGGGCCCGCTTCCGGTCGTCGCTCGTCTTGGCGTCGCGAAGCCGCTCCCGCAAATCGTTGCGAGCATCGGAGTCCAAGAGGCCCATCTGGCGAATCCGTTCCTCGCCAATATTGCCGAGGAAGTGTTCGACGATCTCTTCGGTCAGCTCCATCTCGACGCCCCATTTACCCGACGGGGTGGCCTTCGAAAAGTCGCGCCCGGCGGTCCCGGTGATCTTGGCGAGGTTCGTCGCACTGTCCCGCCCCTCGGTCGAGTCGACGCTACCGCGCATCACGTAGTTGCTGTCCGCGTCGTTGGTCTCGGTCTGGTCCAGTCGCACCGTCATCTTGTCGTGTCCGGCGGCCCAGGGGATCCGGCTTTCGAAGGCGCTGCTTGTTCCCCCGCTGTACCGTTCGGTCTTACCGCGTTGATTGCGGGTTACTTCCTCCTCGGTGAATCCGGACCAGTCGGACGAGAAGCCGGGACCGCCGAACGTTTGCCCCGATTGGTGGCCGCTCATCATCGACTCCGAGATCACCCGGGCCCCGGGCGCGACGGTGCCGTCCTCTTTGGTGAACGTCTCGAAGGCTTTGCGGCCTACATCGGTGCCGATGTCGATTTGGACCGTTCGCTGGGTCCCGCTGGTGTCGGCCGAGTGTCGGGTCGCTCCGATGCCGAGGGTCGACGCCGAGAGCGACTTCGAATCCTTCGCACCCTCTTTAAAAGTCAACTCGAACACGGTCGGCGATAGCCGGGTCACCATGAAACTGCTTGAGTCCTCCGACGACGCCCCCACCCCAATACTCCCGGCCGTCGGCGAGGCGCTGACCTCGATGCCGGCTGTCGAGCTGGTCCCGGCTCCTCGCGACTCCCCGATCCCGAGAAACAGGGCTCCGGTGACCGAGGTGGGGTCGCGATACGGAACATCGAGGATCAAGCTGGCGCTCTCCTTGAACGCATCGGCTTCTTCGCGACTCTTGAACAAACGGGTGCCCGAATTGGCGCTCGAAAACCCACCCGACACGCCGACCCCTTTTGCTCCGCCGCCGCCACTCGCGCTCACCACCTCGGTCCAATCGACCGCCCATTGATCGCCCACCGCGCGCGGGTCGCTTGCCGCGACCTGTCGTCCAGCTTTGCCGGACACCTTCCAGCCGTTGCGGCTGAACGAGCTCTCCACACTCAGGTTGCTGGGATCAAGGCTGCCCCCGAGCGAGTACCCGGTCGTGTTGCCCTTCGCGTCTTTGGAGCCGGCTGAGTAGGTGACCTTCCCGTCGAAGCCGACCGCGACGCCGCGGCTGTTCGTGGTGGTGGCGTCGTTCCCATCGGCGTCAGGACCGGTCTGCGACCGAGAGGTGGCCAAGTCGATGCCGGACGTCGACACCGCGGCGCTCGACTGCTTCCCGAACTTCTCGCCGCCGATCTCCGTTGTCTGGTTTTTACTGTATTGACCGCTCCAGCCCTTCTCGGCGCTCCAGCCGGCACTGGTCCGTCGGTCATCCGACTCGATGGCCCCGGTCTCGACGTCTTTGATCCGAGAGGTCGTTGCCCGTTCGACGCTGCCGCCGTCCGATCCGGCCTTGATGCCAGTCGACCGACCCATTTTGTGATCATCGTCGAGGGCGAAGTCCCGGCTGAAGTCGAGCGCGACATTGTACTTGCCGTCTTCGCGCGACGCCTCCATCGACCGGGTCTTGGTGACGGTGTCTTCGGTCGTGCTCTGGGTTGATTTCGCCCCGAGCTTGTCGGGGCCGACCATCACCCGGCTGGTCGACTGCTCCCCCCGCTTCGTACCGTCGTCGGCGAGCCACTTCCCGCCGGACATCGACTCGAAGAACCCAGCGCCGCCCTGCCATCCCGCCTTCTGGGCCGACTCCATTTGGTGATTGGGGTCGGCGTCGGTCACCCGCCGCTGGCCGACTTCGGCTCCAAAGCCACCGGCGACGGTGACGTCGGCCGATCGCGTGACAGCGGTCATGCCATCCGATTTGGTCGCCTTGACGCCTCCTGAACCGGCGGTGAACGCCCATCCGGGGAACATCGAGGCCATGAATGGAAACTGCCCGACGATGCGCTCCAGCCGTTGGGCCTCGGTTTCGGCCGCCGCCGCCTCTTGGGCGGCCAGCGTCCCCGCCCCCACCGACCCCGCGGGAAGGGTGATCCGGCCACCGAGAGCCGCAACATCGGCCGCTCCCCGAGCCTCGCCTTCCGCAGCCGGCGTCGACCGAGCTCCCGGCCGGGCGGGACCCGCGCCGCGTTGCTGAACGACGTGGGCCAGCTCGTGGGCCAGCAAGTGACGACCGCGCGGCGTATCCGGCTTAAACTGGCCGGGCCCAAACACCACATCTTCGCCGACTGCGAAAGCGGCCGCGCCTTCGGCCGTCGCGGCTCTGTGGGCTTGTTGGTTGTCGTGAATTCGAATCTTGGAGAAGGAATGATCGAAGCTGCTCTCGAGGCTGCTGCGCGCGGGTTCGGGAATCGCTTGCCCACGCCCCTCAAACCCGGAGGATTCGGGTTCGGGACTCGCGGAGAATAGGGGTTGACGCTCCAACCGTTGACGGTGGCGGCCCACGCACGCTCCTCGGGACAGTCCTCGGCGTCGAACCTAGCGAACCCTCGCCCCGAGTGCTACTGGTCCCCGGCGTCACGGGTGGGCAGTGTGCTCGTCCTCAACCCGATAAAGACTGGGTTCGACGAGGCGGAAGAAGGCCCGTCCCGAGCGGTGACTCGGTCCGGGCCTGCCTGGTTAGTTGCGGCTCCGCAGGCTTCTTAGCTGCAGTCGGTAGATCCGCAGGGCTCACTTCGGGAAATCAACCCGCCGAGGGTCAACGTTGCGAGGCTCTTCTCTTCGACCAGCTTCGGTGCCGCGAAAGGCTTTTTCATAGCTCGAATCCTGTTCAGAAAGGTGGATGCACTCCGAGGACGCCCAGCCCTGATCGCAAGCAATGGGCCGCTGATCGATTATTGGTCGCTTTTTGGTAAGTTATTGCTGGTCAAACTGATAGGCGTGTTGGACGGGCGCCTCAGTGTCAAAGAAAATGGGCCTGAGCATCTTTAAGTGTTTTCTTGGCGCCACGAACCTGTGGCACGACCGCTGGTGGTT
The DNA here is from genome assembly GCA_043769075.1 of Gemmatimonadota bacterium. Classification (GTDB taxonomy): domain Bacteria; phylum Gemmatimonadota; class Gemmatimonadetes; order Gemmatimonadales; family GWC2-71-9; genus SHZU01. The sequence goes on from JAYVJS010000228.1 coordinate 15,929, forward strand.
ACGGCCCGCCGGTTGCAAATTCGACCGCCTCAGACCGAATGGGACTCATGACGATTAGGCAGTACTTGATCGGTGCGGGGATGCTTGGCGTCGCTAGCTGCGCCGGGCACTCGGCGCCGCGGGCCGAGGAGCCCCTGAGCTCAGGCGAGATCGCCCAAATCGTCGACATCCTCCGCGGCCAGGGCCTCGTCACGAGCGCCACGGTTTTTCCCCTGCTCACGCTGCGAGAGCCCGGGAAGAACGAGCCGGACCGAGGCGCCGTGGACCGCGGCGGGCGCCAAGCCGAGGTCCAACTGTACGAGCGCTCGACCGGGATTCTCCGCGACGTCATCGTCAGCCTGCCGGATGGCCAGACGACCCGGGTCGCCGAACGGCGCGAGGTGTTTCCCCGCCTCAGCTACCTCGACGGCCGCGATGGAGTTCGGCTCCTCTCGCGAGACTCTGCCTGGATTGCGGCACTCGGGCGGCGAGGCCTTGGTCTTGCCAACGTGGAGGTGAGCATGAGCGGCCCCGGCGTACTCGGCCTCTCTTGGGAAAAGCCCGGTACCCGCTATGCGCGTTACTTGCCGCTCCTCCGGACGGGGCCTGGGTTGGTCGCGCCCCCCGTGGAGGGCATTGTTGGGATCGTGGACCTAACGAACCAACGAGTGGTCGCGGTCTTGGACGCCGAACCGAGTCCTCCTCCCCTCGCCCGCGACTCGGTTCGGTTGTTTCGAGAGGCCGACGACCAGCCACTGCCGCCGGCCCCGGGTCGACTTGACCGCCACTACCGAGTCGCGGGGACGACGGTGTCGTGGTCTGGGTGGCAGTTTCGCTTCTCGCTTCATCCGCGTGACGGTCTCGTTCTTCACGAGGTGTCGTTCGGCCGGCGGGGCAGCCCGCCGAGGCGGATACTCACTCGAGCCGCATTGGCCGAGATGCTGGTTCCTTACGGCGATCCGTCGGCGGCTTGGGCCTTTCGTAGCATCTTCGATGTCGGCGAATTTGGGATTGGCCGGACCGCGGCGACGTTAGTGCCAAATCAAGACCTACCCGGCAATGCCGACCGTTTCGACGCGGTGTTGGCCGACGACCGGGGAACCCCCAAGCGGCGAGCGGGAGTGATCGGCCTGTACCAGCGCGATGGTGGTCTTCGGTGGCGGCACGGCGACGTTGCGCGGCGGGCCGAGGAGCTGGTGCTCCGGTCGGTTGCAACGGTCGGGAACTACGACTACGGATTCAGTTGGATTTTTTCCGAGGATGGCGTGCTCGCGATGGAAATCGACCTGACCGGCCAAATGCAGGTGAAGGGCGTGGCGGCGGCCGACAATCGATTCGGGACGATGGTGGGAAACCACCTTTCGGCGATCGTTCACCAGCACTTCTTCAATTTTCGACTTGACTTCGACGTGGCCGGGCGAACAAATCGGGTCCGGGAGGTCGAGACGGCCCCAGAGCCGGTGGACTCCCAGAGCCCGTATGGGACGGCGTTTGCGGTCCACTCAACCGTACTCGACCGCGAGCAGCAAGCCGTTCGTGATCTCGCCCCCGATCGTGGGCGGGTTTGGATTGTCGAAAATCCGCACCATCGGGATTCCCTTGGCGAAATGCCCGGCTACGTCCTTGTCCCGGGGCCGCTCCCGGCTCTCCAGACCGGGCCGATGGCCCGGCTTAACGACCACGCCGCGTTTGCTCGCCACGCGCTCTGGGTCACCGCCTGGAAAGGGGAGGAGCGAGCGGCCGCGGGGGAGTTCGCTGGGCACGGCCCCGGTGGTTCCGGTCTCCCGGCATTCGGGGCCGACGATCAGCCGCTCGCTGATGCCGACGTGGTGGTCTGGTACACGACCGGGATTACTCATTTGCCTCGTCCGGAAGAATGGCCTGTGATGCCGGTCAGTCGGATTCGTTTCGAACTGCGGCCGATCCATTTCCTCACGCCTGTGCTGCAGCAGTGAGTGAGTGAAGGCCAGGCCACAGTGGCGGCGGCCTCGCCAAATTCCGCCCTCGGGGTATGTTGGTGAGCATCCAATCCGGAACGATCGCGGCGCTCGGCGTCCCGGTGTACTTGATGTGGGGGCGACGGGGCGTCGAATCGAAATGAGATCGTTCTGGTTGGTGGCGCTGTTCCTGATCGGCCCGGCCCTTCCGCTCGACGCCCAGGATCACCGGCCCCCCGAGCTCGGCGTCGCTCGCCTCGCTCCGGGCACCTCGGTCCGCCTCGACGGCCTGCTCACCGAACCGTTCTGGAACGCCGTCCCGGTTGCCACCGATTTCCGCCAGCGCGAGCCTGCGGTCGGCCAACCGGCGACCGAGTCCACCGAGGTCCGGGTAGCAATCGACGGTACCACGGTCTACGTCGGGATCCTGGCCCGGGACTCCCATCCCGAGCAAGTGATTGCCAGAATCCTCCAGCGAGACCGAGTCGTCCGGGTCAGCGATTTCGAACCGGGGCTCCACTCCACGGGCGAGGACGTGGTTGCGATTCTGCTCGATCCGATGCATGATCGCCGCTCGGCCTATCTGTTCGGGACCAACGCCAACGGCGCCGAGTTTGATGCCCTGGTGAGCAACGACGGCCGGGAAACGAACGCCGACTGGCGGGGCGTTTGGCAAGTCGCCGCCCGCCGAACGCCGGAGGGTTGGAGTGCTGAGTTCGCGATTCCTCTCCGATCGATCCGGTATCCGTCCGACTCGGCCGCCGTGTGGGGATTCAACGTGGTTCGCTACCAGGCACGGAACAACGAGGAAACCGTGTGGACCTCCTGGGGGCGCGACCCCGAAGGGTTCCATCGGGTCAGCAACGCCGGCCATCTGGTCGGGATCGGGGCGCTCCCCCGTCCCGGCGCCAATCTCGACGTGAAACCCTATCTGCTCGGCGGCGGGAACCGCACCGTCGACGGGGCCACGATTGCCAACGACGGCCGGCTCGAGGCCGGAGTCGATTTCAAAACCGAGGTCGCGCCCGGATTGTTGCTCGACCTCACGGCCAACACCGATTTTGCCCAGGCCGAGGTCGATGACCAGAAAG